>CAXBPM010000004.1:0-30118 GCA_963977345.1 uncultured Roseivirga sp. | reverse complement strand
CTCATTGCTATTGTAGCATACGATATCTATTACCAGCGCTCACCCGTTCTCGGACGTCCCCAACGGCATCTGGAACGCGTTGTGATGCTAACGAACGGCAGAGTGAACGCCTACCGAACGGGGTACTATAGTTATTGGAAGCATTAACCAACCGATTAAACGGTGAATAACCGATGAATCCGGAATCGCAACCGGTTAACTATTGCTTATCTGGATCGCTAACCGGTTCTTATCTATCGGTGAATGTTGAATACGGATATTCTTTTGATCTATTACCTGCGTTCAGCCGTTCGCGAACGCCCCTGAGCGGCTTATGCAACGCGTTCGGATACTAACGAACGGCTTATCTCAGGCGTTCGGATATGATCGAACGGTAATTCGAACGTCTTGTAATGGCAACGAACGGCTTATGAAACTCCCGCAACTGCCGTTTGCACTTTGAAAAACGGCATGTTCGGGTTCTGGAAAAAAAAGCGTTTTTATGAATTCAATGTAGGTTTCGATGAATTTGCATATTTCAATACCCCCAATCTACATGGCTATAGGGTAGCCTGTTTAATTCGTCTCTGTAAAATTGCCATTTGGGCATGAACTCGTCCATGTATTTAACAAAACGAGCGTTGTGGCTACGTTCTAGGAGGTGGATTAACTCATGGACAATAATGTACTCCAAGCATTCAGTCGGTTTTCGGGCAAGCTCTAGGTTCAACCAAATTCGTTTTGCCTCTGTGTTACAGGTACCCCATTTGGTCTTCATTTTCTTGATACCATAATGATTGCTTTTTACTCCAATTTTCTTTTCCCATTTAGCAATCAATTTGGGTGCAATCTTCTTCAATTCTGCTCTATACCAGCCTTCAATAATTTCTCTGCGTTTGTCTTGGCTAGTATTAGGACGAACATACAAATGAATATACTTGTGGTCTATTTCTACCTTGGGACTAGCGTCATGTTCTTTGATTTTCAATAAATAGCGTTTGCCTAAAAAGTAATGACTTTCACGGTTGATAAACTCTCGTGGTGTTTCTCGCTCTTGTGATAAGAGGGTTTCTTGTTGTTTCTTTATCCATTGCAGTTTTGATATTGCAAACACACGAATCGTGTCCAGGTCCATTTTGCTTGGCGCAGCAATGCGTACCTTACCGTAAGGTGGATAGACGCTTAAGTGGATGTTCTTAATGTCTTTCTGCTCTACATCAATACTAATATTACCGAGTTCTATTTGCATCAATACTCTACCTGTTCTTTTACTATGTCAAAAATAATTTCTACTTGGTATTCCAGACCGTATTCACCTGTGGGTTCTGCTGCTTCCATATTTGAAGCATAATATGAGTCTTGTCCTGCTACTAATACATCATATATGCTTCGCTTAATCATGTTCTCTTTTGCTTTATTACCTCTCCAGTCTGCTGGACTTTGTGTGCGAATAGCTTCATCTAACTTGATTGCTAGCTCTTCATTTTTGCCCAAGTTATCATATAAGGAGCGCGCACCTTTGGTTTTTAGTGTCGAAGGTGTGTCATTGCCTTGGCCAGCATTTACTTGTTGCGCTAATTCAGCAATTCGCCTCAAATACTCTTCATAACTGACTGCATTTGCTTTTCTCTCTTTTATGAGCTCGGCTAGAAGTTTGGACATGTTCTCGAAGAATTCTGGATTCAAGAGATGCTCATTTATGATCTTTTTCCTTACGTTGTTTTCAATGGTTTCTGCTATTGCTCCTCTGTCTTTCTTGATGCCGCTTGGTAAAGAATCTACTGCCTCTGCAATACCAGAGTTTGTTATGATTTCCAACAGTGACATATCCCCAAAAGGAGAGATGTTCTCCGGCTCGTCCGCTTGAATGTAAGTATCAATCAGATGTCTCATGTCTGCCTCGTAAGTCTTGAGGTCTAGCGTTTCACCTGATGCTTTCTTTATTTCTTCACGTAGTTTAAGATAGAAATCGAGTTCTTTTTTGATGTCAGCAGCCTCTTTAACTGAGTAGCCAGCTTCTTCCATTTCGTCTGCTGTATTGGCGTATGCTCTGATGAGGGCAACCGTACTTTTGTACAGTAAAGTACGTTGTGCAGCCGTTTCCTTGAGGTCTTCTTCTTTCTCAGGGTTGCCGCAGAAGTAATGGATGTACTCCAAAGTTCCTTTGGGTGGCTTTACAGGTTCGCATAAAATGGCCAACGCTTCTAAAGCATCATCTAACCGTTTCTTGGAGAGCGCTAATCGATCTTGGAGCATGATGCCGATGTCCTTGTCTTCAAAATTATCCAAGTCTAATTCCGAAGTGTAAACCGATATGGCCGCTCCGACACTATCGAATAGGTTTCTGTAATCCACAATGTAACCGAAGTCCTTTTCTTCGCCATTCACACGGTTGGTTCTACAAATGGCTTGGAACAAGCCATGATCTTGCATGGTCTTGTCTAGGTAAATGTAGGCACAGCTTGGTGCATCGAAACCTGTAAGTAGTTTAGACACTACCACCAATATCTTCATATTAGCAGGCTCTTTCTTAAACTTGAGTTTTGCCCAATCTTCGTAACTTTCTGTCTTTGTCTTATTCGGCAATGTCTCAACATTCTTCAGAAGCTCCTCATACAAATTGTAAATAGCTTCTTTCTGTGTTTCTGTATTTGCACCAGTATCTTCCGTGGTTACATCACTAGTTTGAGGGTTGTAAGAGGTTACAACGGCACACTTTCCTTTAAACCCTGTTTTCTGAAAAAGTTTATAATATTCACAGGCTTCGTAAATTGAGTTGGCCACTAGAATAGCATTGAATTTACCATACTCAAGCAATCGTTGGGTAGTAAAATCAAAGGTGATGTCAGCTACAATTTTATCCATACGCGAACGGCTACTGAGCACATTCTGCATTGTACCCCATTTCTTTTTGAGCTCCGATGTTTGAAAATCGTTTAGCCCTTTGGTTTTTGCCTTGAACCATTCGTCTACTTTGGTTTCAGAGGTAAGGTGTTGGTCGATGTCGCGTGGCTCATACATCAAATCCAAGATTACACCATCTTCCACACCTTCGTTGAACTTGTAGGTATGGATGTATTTACCAAAAACTTCCAAACTAGTTTGTTTATCCTTTTTGAGAAGGGGAGTACCCGTAAAACCGATGAATACCGCATTAGGCAACATGGCTTTCATTGTTCGGTGCAATTTACCGCCTTGAGTTCTGTGGCACTCATCTACAAATACAAACAATTCTCCAGCAATAGGGATGGGGTTCTCGGATAATTCTTTGATAAATCTCTCGAAATTTTTAGTGTCCTTCTTGCCGAATTTATGTACTAGGGAACACAGTAAGCGTGGCTTTTCTTGGCCTAATTGAGCCATTAAATCACTACCACTACTGGTACGGTAAATACTCTCACCTGCATCGGTGAATACATCCTCTATCTGTTTGTCTAGTTCGGTTCTGTCAGTAAGGATTGCAATACGTGCATTCGGATTATTTTCCAATATCCACTTGGCTAAGTACACCATGGTCAAACTCTTGCCACTGCCTTGTGTATGCCAAATGATACCGCCTTCATAGCGTTTAACAAACTTCTCAGCTTCCTTAACCCCAAAGTATTGGTGTACACGTGGTAATTTCTTGATTCCGCCATCGAACAATATAAAATTGTACAACAGTTCCATCAATCGCTCTTTGTTACACATCTTTTGGAGGTACTTGTCGAGCATAAGTTGGCTGGTATCTTCAATGTCTTCCTTCCAATTTAAATACCATTTCTCCTCGGTGTTGATAGTTCCGTATCGGAGCCCTTCGGAATCGTTGCCAGCAAACAGGATCTGAACGGTGCTAAAGAAGGGTTGTATAAAGCGGTCTTGTTGGTTGGTAATGTTTTGGCGGATGCCTTCTCCTATATCTACGATGCCTCGTTTGAGTTCTAGTATTCCTAGCGCAATACCATTGACATAGATTACAATGTCCGGGCGCTTAGTCTTGTTGCCTCTATAGGTGACTTCTTCGGCTATGGCGAAGTCATTGTCTAAAGGATTTGTCCAGTTGAAAAGCTTAACAGTTTCATAGTTGTCGCCAGCGTTTACTTTCACCTTCACCCCAAAACGTAGCAGTTCATATACTGCTTTGTTGGTGGTATACAGGCTATCGTTGAAATTGGTAGCAACAGACTGCAATTCAAAAATAGCTTTACTGATATGGGCAGAAGAATAGCCCTGTCGCTCTAGGTACTTGGTAAGCAAGGCTACCTCAATATTGCTGTTGCCTTCACGCTCTTCCCAATCGCCTAGGTAGTTATAGTTTAATCCTTCTTTTTCTTGAAAGAGATGAACAATGCGGTTTTGCGTGATGCGCTCAGTTTGGCCAACTTTAGTCATTGGATAGTGATTTTATGAAATGATTAAACTGGTCAATCATCTCCTCTTTATGTTCTTTAATGGATTCAACTCCCCATTTAGATGGGTTATACCCGTATGCCATTACGTTTAATTTTATGGAGTCCATCGGCAGCTTGCTTTCAGATTTTTCGAAATAGTCCTTTTTTGCGGATGGTAGATGATTATTGAGCTTTGAGTTTTTGCTATGACTAATAAGACATAGATTGCCAAAAGAATGCAGCGCATTTAGGTCATCCAAAGGTTCACCACCTATGGGGTTTTGCGGATAGTAGTGCTCTACAGAACTTCGAAAAGTAAACTCGAACTTCTCAATATGGTCTGGGTATTTTGTTGCCCATAATATGTAATCTAAAAAGTTAAAGACAAGGTTGTTTTTAATATTTCCATACATCAACTTATCATGATTATATGAAATTTCATAGTCAATTAATTTTATCGAATCGGGTTCGTAGGTAAGAGCATAGTAGTCAACAGGTTCATCCTTTGTAAGGAATCTGTGAAGCAATAAATCCTTAGCAAAATGCTCTAAAAAGGAGATGTATTTCTCACTATCAATTTCATTTCCTACATCATTATTTGAGTGAAGAACATTTAGAGTTGCATTGAGCCAATGTTTATAAATCATGGTCGGAGTAGACACATGAAACATTGAGAGCAACATGATTATCTTTTGATTGTCTTCATCAAATGTATTTATATAGCTGGCTTTAGATTTTTCGTATCGCTGTAAGCATTTAAGACTCCAAGCTTCCTTGCCGTTAGCATCTTCTCTTTTTATAACGTAAGTATCAAAAAGGAATCTGGTTTTGAATAAATTATAAATGAATTCATTTACAAATTCAACCTTGTTGGATTTTTTAGCCAGAATTGATTTAAACGTTTCCAGCAGTTTCTTGTCATCTAAAACAACATCATCGCTTCCTTCCTGAATTCTCAGTACATGTAGAAGAAAATTGGGGAAATTGACTACCGTAGTAAATCTATCCGACTCCTCATGTTTGTCTGTCTCTGGGTTAAAGGTTTTTTTGGATTCAATGATTTCCTCAATGGTTAATTCTTCTTGTATTTGTTTTGCCTCCTTTTGGTTTAATACATCAAATAACTCATCGTAATTATCTACCTCTATCCAATTCCAGTATTCTCCAAACAACTTTGTTCTTACATCAGCATTTTTATTATTGCTACTCGTTTGATACCGATACTGCATGTAGTAATTCATGTCCGAAGCTGCCTCCCAAATGGTATTGAATACTGAGAAGCGCTGAAATCTTTCCTCTTCATCTTCAATGGCATTGTACTCGTTTAAAAGGGAAGCTTTTAGCACTTCATGCTTTTCTAGCTGTTCCCCTCTAGTATTCATAATTTCAAAATAGTGGTTTAAGTCTGTGTCTGTAGGTACTTGCACTCTCACTATTTGTACTCTGGAAAATAAAAAATCAGCAAATGCTTGGAGAGAAACTTTGGCTTCAATCAGCTTTTTGTCTAGGTGTTTTACAATGAGGTTGTATCCATTAATGATATTGTCATTGTGTTTTTTGTTTTTATTGTGGATGTTTTCTTGAAAAATATCAAGCAGTGTATCCGTTGATTTGGCTCTGCTCTCAAATGTTAGATTTACTGTGCTATACCAATCTAGACCCAACTTGTGTTTGATTACACTGGTAAGGATGCTTAGAGTTGTTAATCGCTGCTGACCATCTATAGTCTCGAAAAGGATTTGATTATTGACGTTTTTCTCATTGATTATTAAGGTGCCAATGAAGTAGTCCTTTTCCTTTGCGTCTTTAGTTTTTGGGATGTAATCTAAAACGTCTTGAATAAGTTGTTCAATCTCTTTTTCTTCCCAGGCGTAATTGCGCTGATAGATTGGTATCATGTACATATCACTACCATCTAGCAGTTGCTGGATATTTAATTCCTTAATACCAGTAGTGAGTTTACTCATAGTACTTTAAAGCTTTAAATTGGGCTACCACCTCTTTAATTTTAGACCCTTTTACGAGTTCAATATTCTTTAGTGGTAGATTAATTAATGGCGCAGGCGTAATGGCTTGGCTTATTATTTTAAAAAGATTGGATTCATCAACCACGTAGTTATCTACCGATGCAAAACCAAGATTTTTATACTTTAAACGTAGGGTGTAAGCCCATATAAATATCTTTTCTACTGCACGAGATATGTTTTCGTACTCAAACTTATCTATGTAAAAAATGAGTGCACAATCAAATAGTGCTCTGGTATATTGGTCTCCTCTTCTATGGCGAGAACCATAGGTTTGAATACATACAATTACTTCTTTGCTCTTGTCGTCTAAGGGTAACTCGCTGAAATTTTGATGGTCTAGCTGGTCAATAATTCCCTTATAATAATTTACAAATTCAAAGAAGCGCCTACCGTTAATAATAATCTGATCGAGTTGGAAAGGAAAGTCTCGCTTGTTGTTGTCTATCTTTCTATCAATATTGCTATTGTAGTTATCGGTAAAATAATGTGAAATCCGTAGGGGTAAGGTATAAGGGTACGCTTCGGTTTCGTCAAGTCGCAACCCTTTAAACATTGGAATGTCATTTTTATCAAAATGTCGGGACGAATTTCCATTTACCCAACCTTTAATACGATACAGATATTCTGAAAAGACCTTGGCTAGTTCTTTTGACTTTGTGTTTTCCCACTGCTCTACTATTTTGTTTTGCAATGCTATGTCTTGATTCGAAAACTCTCTCAGGTGAAATGCCTTCAACAGATCATGTGGATCGAGGTCTTTTCCTCTTGCATTTTGGGCATCAAAAAACTGAAAGGCTTCTGTAATATCGGTTAGTACAAACTGAACCAATTCACATTTGTCAAAAAGAAAAAAAATCTGTTCTTCGGTAAGGCGAGTAACTATTCGCTGAATCTCCTGAAAATTCCGTTTTATGTTGAACTTAGAAATGGTACTTGTAAATTCAAATCCTATGAGATGCCTTTCAATGCTCTCCAATTTCCGAAGCAAAACAGGGTTCTGGTATTGTGCCTTATTTGCTATTATGGCCCTTGCTATAAGCAACAGGCTAATGGTACGCTGCTGCCCATCTACTATATTGTTAATAGTTGCACCTTCTTTCTTTTCTTCGTGTATTACAATAGTGCCTAGCCGGTAAGCCTGCTTTTTGCTAAAATGGCTAATATCCTCTAGTAGCTGCGATACATGCGTGGTGTTCCATTTATAGGGCCGTTGATAAACAGGTAGCGCCAGCGTTTGCGTAGCTAACAACTCCTGTACGGTAATAATATGCTGTGCTGATAAACTCATTATACCAACCTTATTTTGCCCGTAAGTAGCTGCTGCATCAAGCCTTGTTTGGCGAATTGGAATTTTGAAAGGTTTTGTTCTATCTGAGCTATTTCTTTATCTAAATCGAAAAGAATAGTGCCAATCTTTTTTTGTTCATCAAAATCAGCAGGGATTGATATTTCACATTTTTCTATGTGATGATTGAGAATGTGAGTTTGACTTACTCCATCATCAAGAGCTAGGAAATACTTGTTTCTATTTAGAAGGTATTTTAAAAAGATTGGGTAATTACCCTTTTTCGGTCTCCAAATACAAATCCGCTGATTAACAGCATATTTATCATCTTCTGTTACGTGAAAACATTTTGCCAGTGCTTTTCCATTTGGCAAATCACTTAGCACCGTTAGTATATCTCCTGATTTTGCTTTACAAAAATTGCTGTTTGAATACTTAACAACTGCACCATCTTGGGATATAAACTTTGAGTTCACTACTACATACTTTCCATTCTCAACAATATCTTTTTCATGAGCCTTACCGTGCGTATAATCTACTACTTCTGTTAAAGGAGTTGTAACCCACCCCTCCTTAGGCGTAAGCAATTTTTGCATCACTCCTTTTTTGATGCTTTTCTTCTTGGTTATCTTTTTTTCAAGGGCTTGTATCAATGCATCCGTATCGGAAAGCACTTGGGCTATGGCTTTTTGTTCGTGGATTGGTGGGAGTGAAGCACGAAAATCGTGTACATCATTTCTATTTAAAGTAGGAACTCCTGAACCAGTAGAAAATCGTTCTAATCCAATGAATAGATATAGGTAGTATATAAACTTCGTATCGTTACCGTGAAAATTAGTAACCCATAGAGACGTATTATGAGGCCAGAAATCTTGTGTCACATATGTCACTTTTCCAATCGTCCCTGAACGTCCTGTCACTATTCCGGGTGCTTTGACCATGTACTTATTATGGTAATTAACAATTCCATTTGAGTAAACAACAGGGTATGGACCCATCGTTAACTGTGAACTTGGTAAATCGAACCCTCTTTGAAGCGGTGCTATTTGTTTCAAAGGCTTTTCTGCCCATTTCTGTATGGCCAAAGTATTATCTTTCGGCATGATTGGCATTCCTAATTCCATACAAACCCCATTTTAGCCAAGTGTTCATTTACTGTAGCTTCCAAGCTAGCGGTTTCATTTACCAAAGTTGGTAGAGGTGTATCGTAGCGTTCTGCCAGTTCTTTTATGCGGTTGGTAAGGCGTTGGCTAATCTGGTCAATTTCTCCTCTCAGAGCCGTTTCCATGGTTTTCAGCCACTTATCATCTACCACCAAGGTTTTTATTTCGTCTTCGGTAAGTGTTGGGTATTTGGCGTAGAGTAAATTATCCAGTACATGTTCTGCTACTTTAATCGCCTTATTAGTAGCGGCTACTTCTGAGTGCAGGCTAACATACTCATTGAGTACTTTTAGCTCATCAAATGAGTCGTTATCTTTCTCTTTCAGTAGGACTTTAATCCGCTTTTGGGCTTCAGCTTTGTTTACCTTGTCTAGCTCCGCAAAGAGGCCTTCCTCCCCACCATGCTCTTCTTCCAGTTCTACTATTTCCGCAGCTAAAGCTTCTTTTTTGGCCTCCAACACTGCCAAGGCTTGTTTTTCTGCTTGGAAGTAGCGGTCAATTACCAACCCCTTAGGCACAAGGTCACAAGTCCAGCCTTTGTCTACCATTTTCTTCTGCTTGTTCTCTACCAGAATGCGGTAGGTTTCTGCTTTCCAACCATCGTAAGAAATGATGTAGGCATCATCTTGCATTGTTTCGTTCCAGTAGCTCAGTAGGTGCTGGTACACGTTGTACTTGTTAATCAAGGGCTTGTCGTAGTACTCGTCTAGCAAGCTTTCTGCTAGTGTCGCTATTACTTGTTTTGGATGGCAGTTTGTTTTTAGCCCCTTGAGGTACGGAATATTCTCTTTGGCCCATGATTCAAAGAGTTTATCCATTTCGGCAATGAAAGCCGTAAACTCAGGGTGTTGGTAAATACTGTCGTTGATTTCAGTAGCGTCTATCCGTAAAGCAGAGTAGCCAGTTCGCAAGTCCTCAAACAGGCTCTTCTTTAAGTTAGGGTACACTTTCCAATATTGTTGTAGCTCTTCAATATCGGCATTAGGAATGCCTCCATTTAAGTGGGCATTTATGTCTTGGATGTCTTCTTTTTCTTGACTGTCGATGTAGCGAGGTATGTTGAGGTTGTACTCGTTTTGTTCAATCTCATGGATGGAAACCATACGACTGTAGCCAGGTACTTCTTCCTGTTCATTAAATACATCGGTAATGTTGCGGATGTCTTGCTCACGCAAACGGTTCTTGTTACCGTCTTTGATAAAGCCCTTGCTGGCATCTACCATAAAAACAGCCTTGCGGTTCTGAGCATTTTCCTTGTCCATTAAGATGATACAGGCTGGAATACCCGTACCATAAAACAAGTTGGCAGGTAAACCAATAATTCCTTTGATATAACCCTTCTTAATGAGGTTGGTACGAATCTCCGCTTCGGCATTTCCTCTGAAAAGTACGCCATGAGGAAGAATAACCGCCCCTTTGGCGTTACGTTTCATAGAGCGAATAATGTGAAGCAAATAGGCAAAATCACCATTTTTAGATGGCGGCACACCAAAGCCTGTAAAACGACTGTTTGGTTCATCGTTAGGAATGGATAGCCCATTTTCCCAACGTTTATCGCTAAACGGAGGATTGGCCACCACGTAGTCGAACTGCTTAATCACGCCATTCTCTAAGAAAAGTGGATTAGCCAAGGTATTTCCTTGCTTGATTTCTGCATCTGCTTGGTCATGCAAAATCATGTTCATTCTGGATAGGGCAGAAGTAGCAGAATCCTTTTCCTGACCGTAAAGTGTTACCTTAGTCTTAGCTGCCGAACCTATACGTAACAACAATGAACCTGACCCACAGGTAGGGTCATAAACGGTGGTGTTACCACTCGTTTGGTCATCAGAAATACCGATAATCATCGCCATGATTCTACTCACCTCAGCAGGGGTATAGAATTGGCCTTTGCTCTTGCCGCTTTCTGTAGCGAAGTGTCGCATCAGGTATTCGTAGGCATCGCCCAAGATGTCATCACCTTCTGCACGGTTCTTACTAAAGTCCAGTTCCTTCTTTTGGAAGATGGTAATGAGGTTAGTTAAGCGGTCAACCATGTCCTTGCCGTCACCCAGCTTGTTCACATCGTTGAAGTCGGGCATGTCTGCCAGATGGTTCGCTTCCTTTAGCGGTGCGATAATCTTCTTATTGATTTGGTCGCCTATGTCCGTCTTACCTTTCAGCGCCACCATGTCCTTAAAACTAGCACCTTGGGGGATTGTAATTGGAGGGAAGGGTTGTCCTACCCATTTATCGCTGATGTACTTAATAAACAACATTACCAGTACATAATCCTTGTACTGGCTGGCATCCATACCGCCTCTTAACTCATCACAACTCGCCCAAAGCGAGCTGTATAACTCTGATTTCTTTATTGCCATGTTTTGCTTATTCTCTTGTTCGTTTTATGAGCCTTTTCTACAAAAGGCTTACCCTCAGTCCTATCCTTTGATTGACTGGTTCATATTCACCAAATTTATTAAGATAAGGCGTTATTAAAAGCAAACCGACCAAATTGAGTCGCTATTTGTTCTTTTGAGTATTGGGTTTAGCCATTAGAACTCACCTTTGATGATTGCCTTTTTATGAGTAGCTGTTTAGTTTTGTAATTAGGTATAAGTGATAGGATAAAGGTGCGTGCGTTATTTTATTTCGTTTGAATCTTGGCTTATTTTTAAGGTATTATTGAATAGATAAAGACTTAGTTTTTTCTCGATGTAATTATGTCCGTCACTGTATTGTGCTGACACCAGGTTGGGTGATAGAAATTCATAGCTGGTTAAATTATACATTGATTGCGAATTGTATTCATTCAAATTAATCTGTGCCTCCAGTAGTTGTTCAAAAGCGTTTAGGTCTGAACCTACTTGTTGAATTGCAGTGCTGCCAATTTTCTCAGCTTTTAAAGCATCAGCTAAATCAGCAACGAGACTCTCTTTTTCTGCAATAACCGAATTGAGTTTTGATATTTCATTTTCATAACTCTCGATTTCGCTTTTATCATTCTGCTGACATGATATGATGCATAATACGAGTATTAGTAATTTGGCACTCCTCATTTTTGATAGATCTTTAAACTGGTAAGGTTTAGTTTTTCAATATTGATAGTAGGAGAGGTCGAGGCCTGTTTTTTGATAAATAGGCTTCATTCAATCTAATATCTCATTTGCTATTGTTTATATATGAACTCTCTTGAAAAGCTCAGTTTGCTTCCTGAATAAGGCCAACCTTTGGCAAGATTTGAATCAGAAATCTTTTATTTTTTCCTTCATTCTCATCCACATATCTACCTGCACCAAACCAACCGCTGCCGGCAAGAACAATTTCAAAAATGCTTTCATCAAAGTTTATTCCACGATCTTTCCAGAATTTGTAAAGAGATTTGGCTCTGTTATAGCTTAGTAGATAAGTGTCTTCTATTTGTTTAGGATCACTATTTCTCCAAAGCTCTGTTGCGTTAGTGTATCTAGCGGCCATTCCTTCTATGATTACTAAGTACCTAATGTTTTGTTCTTTTGGGATATTGTTAATGATGTTTTGCAGCTCTAAACCCGCACTTACAAGATTGGCTTTGCTTTCCTCTGGAATATCATAGTTGCCTGATCTAAAGATTACATCAACAGCTAACTCATGACGCTTATTTACTTCATCGTATTTAAAATATTTAGGATCAAGGTTATTCACAGCCCTCTTGATCTCTTCAATTTTATTGAATTCTTCTAATTTTAATTGGAGCTTATTTTGTTCGTTTTTCATGGCAGAAAACATCACAACAAATAGCACTAGCATTATAAAAAAAAGGCTTGTCATCAGATCAGCATAGCCTACCCAAAAAAAGTTGTTGTTTTTGCTTTTCATTAACGAGTTTATTGGAATTAGTTAATTCTCATTCAGCTTTTTGACTTGAAGTGATGAAGCCATTTTTATCAGTAAAATGAGCATTCTATTTATCTATATGAGTATCAATAAATCACGCGGTTTAGATTCAACTTTTTTATGTTAATGGCGAAATTAAGGTTTGCCTCCCCGTAACCAGAAGTTGTAATACCAACTACTTCTCCTCTCATGTTTAAGAGTGGTCCTCCGCTACTCCCGTTTGTGATTTCGGTAGTGGTTTGAAGATATTTCATATCGTCTCTATAACCCGAAATAATACCCTGAGATAAAGTCTGTTCTAAACCTTTAGGGTTTCCAATAGCGAAAACTTCTTCTCCAATGCTTGGAAGGCTTTGCGCTATACTCAAAAACGGCACCTTTGAATTGGTCTTTACCTGAAAAATGATATAATCATTGTCTTCATCTTTTTTGATAATTCGTTCTATTTTTAGTTGTCGATTATTGGATAGCTTTATTACCTCTAGCCCTTCAGATGTACCTTCAAACACATGATAATTACTGATACCTATGCCGTCTTGAGAAATGAAAAAACCTGTGCCTTGAAATGTTTTGTCTCCATCTGATGTGTAAATCAAGAAAACACCTTCTTTATTGTTTTTAAATAAGTCAACTAGACTTGATCCGTCTGACTTGGGTTTCCCTAATATCTCCTGCCTTTCAGGTTCAACTTTATTTCTATTAGGCTTCGATGGTTGATCTTTAAACTGTCTATTTGCAGCCTTTTCTTTTAGTTCAGAACGAGAAGTACAGCCTCCTAAAAATAGAAAGCCTTGTGTTAAAAATGCTATATAAATTAATGTTCTCTTCAAGTATTTGTATAGATATTGACTTCATGCTTTGAGAGCTATTCATCAAGATGACTCCTATAAATTATAGTTCTTATTTTTCCTTTTTTCTAAAGACTGACTTAATATAACCTTTGAATTTATTTAGATAGTTTTTTTTGATAGGTTCGATAATAGTGGTTTCACTAATGTCACTTTCCTTGGCTAATCCTTGTTTTGATTTCTTTGGCTTGTCAAGCGGTTTTTCTATCGAGGTTGACTTCTTAATTATGCCTTGATTGGTTGATTGTTTTTCAATATTTGATATAAGTTGGTTTAGAGTGGAGACGCTTTTAGATAGAGTGTCATATTTACTGTCTAAAGAGTCTAATTTATCTGTCACTTTAATCACTAAATCATTTAATGCTTTTCCATTATCTGAAATAACTTCCTGTTGAGCATCCATATCAGAAAGAGTAGAACTGGCATTCTGTGTGTTTGACGATATGGAAGATAGTTCTTCCAATAGGTTGAGTTTTTTTAGTTCATTGAAATGAGTAGGTGCGTCCAAATACAATTTTTGATATTCCTTGATATGAGCTTCTGTGACTTGCTTGATTTTTCCACCTATTTCATTGTATATTCTTTCGAGTTCGATTTCATGAGTATCTGCAGATTTAGTATAAATTTTAACGATGCTTGATATTTGTTCTTTTAGTTTATCAATAGCTTCAGCAAAATAGGACTCAGTAAGGTCAACAGCTAATTTCACCTTGGAACCATGGGCCTCTAATTGTTGGAAATGCGAAGTAAGGAATTCAGTGAGTTTCTTTGATTCTTGAGTATTATAATTTACCTCCTGGACATTTTCTCTAATCTCATTCGCTATTAAATCTATATCTCTTGTTTTATGCGCAAAAGCATCCAAATGAGCGGCAATGTTCTCTATTGAATTAATATGATGCCCAAACTTCTCAAATGAGACCATATTCTTTTCTAATCGATCAAAAAGTTCGAGGTTATTTTTGGTGACTTTACTCATGTTGAGCCTTTCCACTTTCTCAATAATTTCAAGTTGACTAGTTAGCCCTTCGGATGTATTTGTCGATGCAATTTTTAGGCTATCTGCTATTTTGGTTCCTTGTCTTGTAAACTGATCAATACTATGTTTTAGACCCGTTATGCCCGTATCCTCTGCTTGTATCAAAGCAGGAAGAAGTTTCGCTTGTAAATATGAGAGTTGATCGTTTTTACTATTCAATAAATGTCTTTTAGCATTTTTGTAAACCCATGAAGAGAGTGCTGTTGTACATCCAAGCCCAATCAAACTTGCTGCCATTGCATATTTAACACCATTGATAAGTACGTTTATCGCTTCTGAGAAATCGTCATTGCTAACATTTGGCATTGATATAAGACCTAAAATAATACCAGTCATTGTAGCTGCCAGACCAAGGTAAAGGGGAGTTGAAACTAATTGGCTTATTTCATCATCCTTGACATCTACTTCTCTGTCAATCATGTCTTTGATAATGCTGAAATTCACAGGTGCTCCAAAATTACTCAGCAAATACTTATTAATTGAATCGTGTATCCTTTCGGCAACCTCATGGTTGGAAGAGTAATTCACAAGGGGGATTTTAATATCTCCTTCTTCAATCTCTGTATCTTCTTCATATTCGGAGATATAGTCTAATGCGTCATCCAAGCTTGCGTACGCCCTTGGTAATGTGAAGAATTGAATTTCTAATAGGGAATCAAACGTGGTTTTAAATTGAGCAATTAGGTGCCAACATTTATAGGATGTCCCTAGTTGTGCTATTACAAAAATAGATAGTAGTATGATTTCGATATCGAAGTAATCCATGAATTATATTAATCTGATTTTAATTTTATTCTCAGGATCGATTGTCCATTCTTCGCTTTTTAGAAAAACTTTTCCCGCCTTGACTGGATCGATTTTCTCGGCCTTTGTATATCCTTCGTAGTTGTCTATATCACATACTGGCTTGATGCTTTGGTCTATACTATCTAAAGCTCTACCAAATAAATTTTCATTGGGCACAAAAGCAATTTTACCTTCGGACGATCCTTCTTCCCATTCTATTTTAAAGTAAACTACTCCTTCAGAAGTACTAGTACCTTTGGCAATTTCAAACCCACCCTTTGTGTTTGGCGGGCCGAAGAATAAAGTTCTTGTTTTAGGTTTATTTTCTGGCACCTGCTCCAGATTGGGTTCTGATCTATGGTCATCATCTGAAACAGCATCTGGTTTAGGGTCTTTTATGTCGTTAGTCCGAGTTTCTGGTTCGGTCTTGAATTTAATGTTTTTGTCTAACCTCTGTAGTTTCTCCTGATGATTGTGTTCTTCTTGTTCCGATCTAGGTTGTTTAACCGGTCTTTTGAAATGCTCGTTGACTGGGCTTTTAATCTTTTTTTCGTAGTCCCTGTTTCGCCTAACTATGGTTCTAGAAAATAATCTATACCCAATAATGGAGCCAATTAATAGACTTGCGAGGTACCCAACAATATTAAGAGGGTTAAATACTTTACGGGAGTTAGTTTCCGGATCGGCTGGCTTCTGGGGAATAATCTTAGCTGATTCAACCTTTTTTTGAGGCTCCTTTTTATTGATTTTAGCGAGAACTTTTTTCCATGCTACTCTTTTGTTGGCATCATTTTTATTGTCATCTGATATTTCAATATTGACATTGTGACTAACTGATTCCAACCAAAAGGTTTTATTCTTACTTCTGAGTTCTTCTTTTTGATTTGCGACCAATTCATTGAATAACCTGACTCCTGTCACACTCCAACCTTTTCCTTTTAGAAAAGGGGTTACTTGTTCGAAAAGTGAATTAGGATCTGGATCAGACTCGATTTTTTCAATAAACCTTGAACTGAACAATCTCTTCCCTTCCTTTTCAGAATCAGATAGTTCTCGTTTGGTAGCTAGTTTATAGGCTTCGTAGTCCTCCATATAGGCGCCTATGAGTCTGATAATTAAGGTTTTTGATTCTTTTATAAAAGTGAGGCTATCGGACTCATAGCCTGAGTTCTGGCCGCTTAATGAAAAGGAAGTCAAAAAGATAACTACGAAAACTGCGATTCTAAACGACATTTGATCTTAGTTAATTTTGGAAAGTTCAAATGCCAACTTATTCATCACGCCTGTCAAGGGGTAGAAGAATAGTGTCTCTTCAATGTGATTTTCTTTCTTTTTATGGTAAGACTCTAACCCTCGCTTCAAGTAATCGCTAATGTGAGAAGACCTATGTTCTTTAAATACATCATATGCATCATAATGAATACCAAAAGTAGCTTCTAACTTGATACTATCAATATATTCATCAAATAAGAGGTAGAACTCATTGATGGACTGTTCGATTTCCAAGCTTAATGAATCATCTACCTCTCTATATTTTGGGGTTTTACTGAGGTCTTCATTCTTATCTAAGGTTATGTCTGTGCCTGAATGACCGCCCAGCCAAAATAGAACCTTGTTTTCATCAAGCTGCTCACCCAGTTTAACATTTAGGCCACCTTTACAAGTAACCTCTTTAGGCTCTGTATTTAAGACAATTGATATGGCTCTATTGTCTAAATCTTGATCGTAAACTTTTCCGAAAATGTATTTAATAAGCTTGAGGATTTCTCTGTATTCGTTGGATTTTGAATCAAGGATATTAATTGATTTCGCAGCTGTACCACTGAACAAAAAGTGTTGTGGCACATCTCCACCACTATGCTTCTGTATCTTGGCAGCATAGTATATTATTGCTCCATAGAAGACTAGAAATGGTAGTTTTAATTTGGGATGCTTTTGAAGTTCTCTCGTATAATTAAAAGAGTTATCCTTAGCCTTTTCAAGGCTAAATAGAAAGCTGGAAAAATCAGATGAGTTTTTTGTGTCTTCTAGAATTGTTTTAAAAATGGAATCATATGTTAGATGACCTTTCAAAACATTCTTTACACCATCTTTAAAGCCTTGTACAAATCCATTGGAATCAGCGTTTCCTGCATATTTTGTTCCAATGTAAGCATCTCCAAATATTGAGTTGCCTGCAAATTTGAAGGAAGTAATGTAATGCGGTTTTGACTGATCTTCATTAAATACGGCTATGTCACTTGAACCTCCCCCAATGTCTATGGACATACTTAGACCCGCATTCGTAGATCTATAATGCAAGTAAGGAGCTACACTCTCGGGGATTCTTACGAGGTTGTCAATGTTTTCACTATTGAATATGGCTTTGTATTTATTTTCCCATATTTCCGTGAGAATTTTTAATTCAGATTGGTCCATACTAACAGGGTAGAACCAGGTGACCTCTACATTTTGAGGTTTGCAACCTAAGGTTATTGAATTAAATAGAATAAGACGTAACAAGTATTCAATATATAATTCAACCAGGATTTCATCTTTTGGGTCATTGTAATTACTCCACTTTAAATCTGTTTTTAGCTTTTGACTTCTGAGCAAACCCATTTTCTCATAGAAAAGAAAATTATTGGAATGCTGAAAAGAAGATAACGGCTTTGTGAAATCAATTTCGGCATTGTAGGAAAGAGCAGTTCTCAATGGGAAATTGACTTGTTCATTTTCCCCAATGGTGAAAGGGATTTGTTCTCTTTCAAAACGTGTATTAAATTCTTTTTCGGTCTCTCCAGTGTCTTTATTTTTTTTATCTAGAAGTGATAGTAAAATCGGATCTGAATTAGTTATTTCTAGGGCTTTCGGAGGTTGGTTGTCCTTGCTTATTTCAATATGGGTGTTGGTCGTTCCAAAATCTATGGCAAACCTAAGTTTTGAAATCTCTTCTCTGAATTTTCTTTCTTTTGGTATTATGACACCACTAGCACCATCGAGGCTGATGTTAATTCTATCAATTTTCTCTAAACTTTTATAAACTCTAGAGAACCATTGTGAACCCTTTACAATACCGTCATCACGTGTTACTGCATTGCTCAGATCAATTGCTTTACCCATTGAAAATGCAGACAAAGAGACCTTTTTATGTCTCTTCTCTAATATGTCGATAGCAAAACCAAGTATACTTTCTGTTTTGGTTTCATCAGAAATTGATTGTGGGGTCATTGATAAGTATATCGGACAAATCAGCTGCTCTTCTTTAGCATAATTGTGTATAAACTCAATGTGCTCATTTACCCCAACTGGAATTTTTAAATTGAACTGCATAGTCCCACTAGAAAGCTCCTTAAACTTGAGTAAATCTGGGACATCGTTTATATCGAAAAAATCAAAAAACGTTTCGGTTAGAGGTAAAAGATGCTTGCTTGGTCCTTTTGTATTGAAATGAGCATTATCAATACTATAAGGAAGTGTAATTAATTTCTCTTCAAAGAAGTTTCCCGCGGTTAACCATGGGTAATTACTTTGATCCACAGGTAGAATCGATTTTTCTCCTGTTTTAGTGTTTTTTGAAGGGATTTTACCCTCCATAATATCTGGCAACCAGATATTATCACTTGATGTGTATCTCCAAGGTTTGTTAAACCTTGTTTGAGGAAGGACAAGAGGCTTTTCTTTTGAAATTGTACTTCTAATCACAAAGTCACTTTCTTTTCGTATATCCTTCTGGGACTCATTAAAAAGACCGAGTTTGATCCCTGCAATGGATACTTCGTTGTCGATTGATTCAGAAGTAAAACACGGTTGATAATCAGAATAACTTGTATCATTTAATAACTCAATTTCTTCTCTTTTTGCCGAGCTTAAGTTATTCCTTACATTATTAAGATATTCAAAGAATTCATTTTTATCGTTTGCTCTAAAATTCGCAGTAAAAGCCTGAGTTTTAGATAATGAAAAAATGTATTTGGTGTAGCTGAATTCTCTATTAGCTAATGATGCATATTTTGAATCAAATAGTTTGTCGTCACCCCTCCAGATGTCCATTTCTAAATATTCAGAAGATGCATCAGGGGCAGGTATGAATAGGGTAGAAGGAGATGTAGAGCCTACTAATTTGTTATTGTAAAAAATCAAATAAAGTTTATCGACTAGATTGAAATTATAGATTCCATCATCCCCTCCGTCTCGTTTCCAATATACTTCTAGGCTGTCGAATAAACTTGAGTGTGTTGTCTTTCGGAACTTATCAAAGGCGGTATTCGGGTCCCATTCGATTATTTTTATTTTACTTTGATACTCGGAATTTTGACTTAAAAAAAACAACTGCCCGACATCTAAGGAGTCTGAAACTAGTTTATGTTGTGCACTATCTCCATCAAGCTTATTATTGGCGACCCATCTAAAGGCACTTTTCACTAAGTCAATTCTTGCAAATGGACTCGGTATAGAGCTGGCAATATGATTTTCATCAGCAATGATGGTATTCAGGTCATTTGGCCCAATTTTAGAGCTTTCAAACCAGCCGGTCTTTATTTGCCCGCCTTGATGGATTCTAAATACTTTAGCCATTTTATAAGTTTTTATTTCGTTCTTTTTCTAATTGGTGTGCAGTAGTAGTGGCGAAGAGTTTAACCAACTGTGTATGATAGTCTTTGGTAGCTTCTACATTATCGATTTCTTTACAATTCAAAATGTCAAGCTTTTTAAATAGACTTTTGTCAGTGAGTTGCCTTAAGAGTTTTGGGAGAAACTCTGGTTTATTTCGTGATATTTCTGTTAACCATTCCAAATATCTTCCATTAAACTTTGCGATTTCATTTTGATATTCTGGACTTTCAAAATAGGTCTTATTCAGTTCCGTTTTTTTAACAGTCCACCTACTGACACCAAGAGCTTTATCAAGGCCTTCTTTCAGGTAGTTTGCAAATAAAGAGTATTTGTGAATTGGTAAATTAATAATGGACCTATCGGTATCATGTAAATGATTAAAGTCGAGCATCGAATCAAAATCCTCAACACCAAATTCTTTGACAATAGTCTTCCCTAACCTATTTGAAGGAGTATTCTGATCAAAATCAAAAATTGAAAGCGCACCAGCTAATTCAAGAAAATGTCCATCATTCATTTGATCTTTTTGACCTACATGATTATCATATGTCGAATTATTGTGGAGGTCGCCAAGAAAATACTGACAATCAATTTCTTTATCGATGATTGTTCTATTATAATAATCTAGTGCAGCTTTTGATTTTCCTATGAAGGTCCCAGATTTTATTTCACCTTCTTTGAGTTTAAAGTAAGGCAAATATGTAATTGCTCCTATGGCGCAATTCTTGATTGCTTCACTGTGATTTATGTCTGCTCCACTTCTCAAATGTTTTAGCAGAAGAGGATAACCCGCAGCGCCAGTTCCTCCAAAAATTGAGTTAATTATAAAAATGGAATCCCCTTGACTAAATGAGTTTCCAAAACTTCTGAAAGCTTCAGATTGAGTAAATTGATTCAAAACTATGGATCCCATATTTGGGTGCCCTTTAAACCCAACATTTAAATCTGCCTCTAGATTTTCTTTTGAATAAAGAAGATCAACTATTGCTCTGTCCCCATCAGGTAAACTTGAGTAATGAATGTACTGTTTGAATTTTTCTTGGTCCACATTCTCCAATTCAAAACAAAAATCAGCATCATTATATCTTGGTTTGCCAGTGGTTAGATTGTTTATGGTAGTGATTTCTTGTTTAAAAAAATCATCTGGCTCACTAACTTGAGCTCTAATCTTTTGATATAGAGATAATATTTCTTTAGTCCGGTTTAAATCCCCATTTCCAGAATCGGGGTCGATTATGATAGGAATGACCTTACTGTAGTTTTTCAACTCACAGCCAGCAGCGAATAACATTGCCAAAGATTTGATGACTCTTGCACCAGTTCCTCCAATTCCGAATAAATACAGTTTGCTCATATCTTATAAAATTAAAATGGAATATGCATTTGTATTTTACTCCATTTTCTCAATATTAAACTCCAGAGAAAGCTGCAAATACATGCCAAAACAAAGTTTAAGCCTGCATACCAGAATCGTAAGTTTTTAGTAAAATCTTGAACTTCTAAATCACTGTCAACCAAATAGTCGGCTAAACCTGATGTTATCACACCAAAAGTGATTATTGAAACGATTACTCCAGATATTAACATAGCAGTTATCCAATGTAGAAGTTTTGCATAGGGGTTATTATACAGGAAGTAAAAGAGAGCCATCAGACCACCTGAAATTAAAAGGGTCAGTAGTCCCATTTTCGTATAAATGGTTTCTTCATACATCCTATTAAAGATGAATTCGAATTCCTCCTTATATAGCCCTAAAATGTCTTCTAGAAATTGATATAGCCAAGCCATCTGTTAATTTTTTAGTTTAATTGTAAATTTTTGAATTTCATTTCTTTCTGAAACTTCTTGAAATGCTTGATTAATTCCATTTATCAATGTTGAGAATCCAAAGGTTTGAGTTGTGTTTCCTTTGATAGGATTATCGCTTTGAATGCTAGTAGCTGCTATCCAACCGGGTAGATTTGACATAAAGGATATTTCACACAGACCACCCTTGTACTCTGATCTGACTACAGTTATAATATGTGTAGGTTGAATAGATGAAAGGCTTTTTAGAGCGCGGTCAACTTTGTCATCTTCAGACTTAACTCTTTCAATTGTTTTTATAGATTCAATTTCAAAACCATTTGATGATTTGTAATTATTGATGTCAGTTAGGTATGACTCATTTAATCGTAATTCAGAATAATCTACTGCCAGACTAAAGGCAATTGATGTAGTTCTCGAACTGCCAGACATTTCTAAGACATGAGTCTCTCCTTGACTTTTTCTCAGTCCTTTATTACCAAATGCTATTGTACTAGATGCTACTGTATCTCTACCAAGCTTATGGAAAACAGCGTGATTATCATATTCTTTAAGTTCTGATAATCGATCGTCACTAAAGAAAGTATCAAGTAATTTTTTGTGACCAAAAACCCAGACATAGTAAGGACGCTTTTGATCTATTACCTCCATTGACTTTGATATTCCGTGATAATATGTTCCTTTGAAATCAGAGAATAATTTAATCACAATCATCTGCGTGTCATTTTTTTTCACTTCATTAATAAAGGTTGTTCTAGTATCAAGTCCCTGAGTTTCTAAGGCTCCAAGAGGGTTGTTTTGATCACCGACATCATAGATTCCATCAGATATTAGTAATGAAATGGAGTTTTCATTTATACTTTCAAGTACTTTTTTGAACATGTCGTTTAAATCACTATTTCCGCTTGTTGGCTTTGCAAGTCCTTTTGGGGTTAGTACTTCACTTAAAGCTGCTGTATTTGAGCCTAAATCGTAAGTTTTAATACCTTCTTTCTTACCGCTAATTAATTTGTAACTAAATGTTGCTGAAGTTTCACTAATGATATTTCGAAATTGTGCTAAATCATTGATGACATTGACATAGCCTGTTGGGCCGTTGACATAACCATAAATACTAGCAGAATTTTCAATATATAAATTAACGGTTTTGAGCTCAAGTGAATTAGATACTGATTGATCCATAACCTTTGCTGGGTCTTCGGTAACACCTCTTTTGTTAGAGCAGGATATGGTAAGTGATATAGCTATTAGGACAAAAAAATACCTTAACATAGTGTTTGTCATCAGTGTGATTTAGAATTTGGGAGGTGAAAATAGATTAGGAATATATGCACATTAAATATTGTAAACAAACCCTTTTATTTCTGTGGATTTCTAATGGGTTTTGAGCGCTTTCGTTATCTAAATCTTTTGAAGATTCTGATAATTCGTATTTAATTCTAATATGAGCTTTCTGGCGATGCTTAATGGGGTTATAACAAAAATGATCATTAAAAAGATATATGCCTGGCTAAGCCATCTCACGGTCAAATGAGGAGTGGTAGTTAAGATTCACAGGGGATTAGCTGAAGGATATTTACTATGACCGAATTCAAGCAATTGGCAAGAATGTTGCTAAGCCCCTCAATGAAGCTCATCAGAGTTTTTTGTTAAGATGTAGGATTTTAAGTTAGATAGAAAAATAGATAAGATATGTTAAAAGAAGAAAAAGCACTTCTGAGTGACTTCGTTTTAAAATTCATACCGCCTGTTGACAATAATAGAAAGTATCGAACAACAACTATGCACTCCATTTACACTTCACTTCAAAGAATATTCTTGAAGTTTGCTAACGTAGATTTGAAATGGGATGATGTACTTGAGCTTTTTGAGGAAAAGGATTACCGTTTCATGGATGCTAAATGGAGATATGTTGAAGATATTAAAACGTATTACTTATCACCAAATGGTGAATTTGAGGCCTTAGCGGGTGTCGGAGAAAGAGGTAATCATAGCAAAGCGAGTCCCTATTTTTATGTAAATATATCCCCAGTAAGACTCAATGAACTGAGAAAAACGACTAAAAGAATGCCACCACATGTAAGCTATGAAATCTTGAATAAATGGAATGAAGATAAAGAGTTACTTGAGAAATTCTTTGAGAAGAAAGTCGGATGATATTTTAACCTACCTAATGAGGTATGTTAACCGTTTATACCATTTATAAACTCCGTTCTTTCAATATCATCAACACGATTATTGTTTAATGCTTTTCAACCCTTCATTCTCATAAACTCCCAAGTATAGTTAAATGTAGGCTCATAGTCTTTTGGGTTGATGCCAATTTCATCGAAAATCACGAGCAGTTGTTCTTGGTTTCTTTAGCTGAGTAGATCCTTGATTAGCGGGTAAAGCACTATAGAAAGCAGTGGGTGCTTTTTTTAACTGATTTTTAACCAGTTGTAGTAACCGGTTAACATTTTATCTACTTATAAAGGATAAATCAGCGGACGACTAAGGATTTTAAGGAAGCGGAGGAAACCAAGGATCAGCTATCCTTGGTTTCCTTAACTTCCTCGGGTTCCTCAATGGAAGTATTTAAATAGTTGTCCTGAGACTCACGATGAATCAATCCAGATTTGCAGAAAGTAGTAATATAACCCTCTGCTGTTTTGGCTTGAATACTATGTGCTTGTGCTACCTCAAGGTATTTCTGTCGGTTAAATTGCTTGGGGAGATGATTAAGGAATCTCTCTTTCTTATTCCAACGCCTTGTTA
The DNA here is from genome assembly GCA_963977345.1 of uncultured Roseivirga sp. Classification (GTDB taxonomy): domain Bacteria; phylum Bacteroidota; class Bacteroidia; order Cytophagales; family Cyclobacteriaceae; genus Roseivirga. Next base: position 5,607 of record CAXBPM010000004.1, on the reverse strand, counting down.
TTTTTGCTTCTTTTGGAAGTTCATCAAATACTTTACTGGAGTGTTTCACTAAAACCCTTATCATGGTGAGTGAGGCTTGAAAATCTTTATCAAGACAAACTATTTTTGATACCATTTCGCCAGTTGAACAATCGAATACTCCATTGTCTTTGTCGTATTGAATTCCATCGGTATCCATGATTCTCAAAGTTGAGAAGATTATACAGAAACGATAGGCAATAAGACCTAGCCTACGGATAGTGGCTAAATAATCTTTTCCTTGTAGGATCAGGTACTTTTCATGAACCTGACTAAAGTACTCATTGAACTGGTTCTTTTGGTCAGTGGTGAGCGTAAATTTAATACCACCTCCTACATTTAATGAGTTGTAGAAATCAAAGAAGTTTTCACTTAAATTATCAAAGTGTTCATCTAGTCCATTCTCCGTATTTTCTGCAAAAATATCCTTCCAATATGGTTTAATGTCCATACTGTAAAAAATGAATCGGCTAAATAATCCGTTTTCAGCACTAGGGATTAAGCTGATTATTTGCTGGGGAGTACCTGATAAAACAGCAGAAAGGCAGGGGTGCTTGATTTCCACATATTCATGATCTGTTCTGCGATAGAAGGATATAGTTTCATGGTGAAAAGCCTTTCTGAAACCATCACTATAATTGCTGTAATCGGTCTTAAAAGCGTTTGCAAGTGTATCGCCTTCAGTTTCAAATATTAACCCTTTGCCATCACTATCACCCAAAAGCTGATATGCTCCTGTAGCGCTATTGTTTGCGGGAATGAAAAGCATTTTTTCAGGTGGGTTTGAAGGCCGCTCCAAACTCGCGTCTTTGCTTTTACTATTGTTGAATTCCACCATTTCAGATTCGAAAGATTGTTTCAGTAGTTTGGCTTCTTCTCTGAATTGTTTGTGAATTGGCTCAACTAATTGGCTGCAATACACCAAACATCCTTTTCCTGCGGATGCCTTAGCGGTAATAAAGAGAAAGAGGTTAGAGTATACACGATGGCCATCATAGATACCTGATACTTTGGGTAGACAAGCACTGATTGATACTAATGCACCTAGGAGTAAAATATCCCTTTCTTCATTAAATGTGGCAGCCTTAGTAACATCTTTCAATAACTCAGGAAGCTCCTGAAAGAGGGATGTAGGGAAACTTGGAAGCTTTTCTGGTTCTTTCATTATTTCTGATTGAACCTCGTTGGAATTATTCTTCGATTTTGGATTGCTTGGAGGTGGAAAGTTCGCTTGTTCCTGATCTGTTATACCTAAAGTGACTCCTGCTTGTTTGGCATGATAAAAGAAAGTTTTCAGTGAAATGCCCTGACCTCTGGCGTTTATACACTTATAAAACTGCTTGTCACACTCTTGTGTTGAATAATCAGGATGAAATTGACTAACTCGGTGAAACAAGCCTCTACCAGACTCACCAAACTCATCTGCAAAGGCAAAACCTATATTCACCCAATCACTGTAAGCGGAAGTAATATCAATTCGCTTATTCTCAATCTCCTGTATGATTGAAGTAACACTATCAAAATCAAGACTTAAAGTTCTTTCCAATTTAGTTTTACTGTCAGGCAACCACTTCTTTAAGTCGAACGTTCGCGCAGCCGTTCGTTCGGTGTTCGCGAACGCGTTCGGGTCGTGACAAAGGAAACATGCCCTGGCCAAGTCTTTCCCTGATTTATCAATTGATAAGCCGTAGTTATGATTGAAGTATTCAGTATAAGCCTTAAAGAAACTTTCATGCTCTTCCTGCTTACCATTGGTCTGCACTACCACTTTTAAACCATTGCCTGAAGGAGACTTGAACAGCAAGACTAAATCAATAGACTTATCCTGTATAATCTGCTCGCGAACATGTTCAGGGTTTTCTAGGTCGTCAAAATCAAGCACCAAGTAGCCGGAATAGGAGAGAAGCGCCTTATTTGCCCGTTTTGTGAACATACCACAGAAGCAAACATAATCTAAGCTTGTGCTTTTCAGGTTGGCTTTAGCCTCCTTGGATGACTCAATATGTAATTCACTGGTGATTTTTGAATAAGTCTCACCAGTGATTAACTGGTGGACTTGCTCAAGATTCATTTCACCAGTTGGTTTAGTATTACTCACTGGTGACTTGAAAAAGGAGAATTGGGGAGTTTCGTTTAGACCTTTCATTTTCTGGCCCTCCCTTCTTTATACATGAGATCAACTTTCAGTTTGATTTCATCAATAGTGTCGAACCTGTTGGCCAATAGCCATGAATCTAACTCGGTTCTTCGGAAATAGACCATTTTGCCCGTAGGTTTATAAAATGGTATTCTATTGGAGCTGGTAAGCTTGTAAAGTTGCGATTTAGATACACTTAAGTAAGTTGTCGCTTCCTCAAAACATAATACTTCCTTATTGAGAATGCCTTGATCGTTTAGGTGCTTCTCAATCTTTTTCAATTGTTCTTGGATTTCGTTGTCCATTTTGACCTTTAGTTAAAAGATTTGTAAAATGGATCTCAGCGCTGAAATCGTTAGTGACTTTCACTGAAACAAAGGAAAGCAAATGGAATAAAAGGTTTGGGATGTGGTAGGGGTGTGCACCCCTAACTTGTAGCTAGCTTATTACTACTTATAAGCGTCATTGTGTAATTTGAGACGGGTTTCTTCTAGCTTTAGTATGATTTTTTTCATCTCAACAAAAGTATTTTGTTCTATAGTGTCAAACGAATTTCTGAAGGTTATTTCACTTAAATCACCTTTGTTTTTAGAACTGAATTCATTTGTGACCAATCTGGCCAAGGCAGTTTTGTTTCTTTTTTCTTTTTTAGAGTCACTGATATCATATACTTCCTTTATGTAACCAGACTCAAGAAAAATTCTAAACAGTAACCTCAACTCAGCAGCAGTAAGGTCGGTTTTTATCTTCTCAGGTTTACTTTTATATAGCTCTTCTAAGTCTCCTTCTTCCTCATTTATTACTTCTTTAATAAGGTTTGGAATTAATTCCATCATCAATGAGTCATTACTTTTCGGATGTGGGTTGCGTTCCCGATTTGAGGAATTCATCGAGTTGTTTACATAACTGAGCCACTCTTGTTTATGCTCTATGTACTTTAGTTGATGCTTTAAAAATGGAATTATCTCAACTGAACTTATGCCTCCAGATAGTCTTGAAGACACCTCTTCGAAGTAAGCACCTTTGAAAACTTCTGGATTTTTTTCTATTCTTTTAGTAGTATGCCGCTGAACGTCTTTTCGTTTTATAGAATAACGATGGTCATCTTTATCTATAGGCATTTCATAAACTTTTAACCTTTCCTTTTCCCATTCGGTTTGTTTTTCGTGCATGATTTCAAACTCGTCAATAACCGTTTCAATAACTTTATCGAGATCAGCGTAATGATCCAAGTCTAGCTCAGGATTTTCTCGAAAGTGATCTTTCATGAACGACCTTACTGCTTTTAACCAATTAATCGCATCGTGAGTAATTGATGCCTGTTCATGCAAGAAATTTCTTGTTTTCGCTCGGTTTGGTAGGGTATTTAGGTTGGATATTAAAAAAGTCGCATACCATTCTTGTCGTTGCTCCCTATCAAGCGCTTCCTGATCAGACTGCTCGATGGAGTTATCTTTTAAAAAAGAGTAAAAGGCATAATTTGATATTCGAGTAGCTTCTTCAAAATAGCCAATATTTAGCTTTGCAGGGTTCTGGTCATCACTTTTTTCGTGATGGTTATTTTCTTGATCTGACATATTCGGTTTGTTAAAGGGGAGGGATATTGTTTTTAGCTTTTAAAGTCAAAGAGTTTAGACTGAAAGTTGTCTTTGATATCATCACTGAAACTGTCTAGGTAGCTCTCGGTTGTCTTCGTGTTCTGATGCCCTAAGTTCTTACCAATATATAAAATAGAAGCGCCATTTTGCATAAGTATGGTAGCGGCTGAATGTCGAGTATATTTGGTTGTCACCTTATAAGGGATTTCAAGGTGCTTTCCGATTCGACCCATATACTTGTTTATGGTCTTGGAAAACTGCCTGGTCTTCTTTTTAATGACTTCTTCTGTATCGCCTTCCTCTAAAACATCAAAGATGTATTGATTGGGTGATGGAGACAGTGATGGCTTTTTCCATTTATTGATTATCTCGTCAATAATTTCATTACGAGGGATTCTAATTGGGGTGAGTTCTTTCTTTGAGGTTTTAATCGTTTTTGCTCTATAATAGGTTATTGCTTGATCGTCTATGTTTTCGTATTTAAGCTGAGCCATATCTTTCGTTTGGATTCCGTTCAAAGCATAGCTAAAAATCCATAAGTCTCTTGCCCTTTCTTCAGCCATTGTAGTTGGGCTATACTTTATTATTGATTCTATCTGCTGGATGGTTAATGCTCTTTTGATATTTCGACCAGCAGGTATTGTGTACTTTCTCTTACTGAAAGGGTAGTTGGCTCTCTGTATGACACCAGTTTCTATAGCCTCATTAAATAATGCTCTAACACACCTTAGGTACATGCCTACAGTAGTGATTGACCTATCATTGGTTTTGGTCATCCAGCTTTCATAGTCGTTCAAGAAATCAACATCCACATCAGTGAATGACAGACTTTTATACTTATGCTCTTTGCAGTATTTTTTTATTGATTGGTAGGCGTTATTATAGCTGTCAGATGTTCCAATACTCTCTTTTGACTTGAGCTTTTCAATGTAACTTTCAAAGAAGGAGTAGACGGTATCCTCTTTACTTGTTTCGGTAAGGAAAATTCTTTCAAATTGCCTGAAAGAGAATGGATCTAATTTGTTAATAATATCATTCGCCCTATTCTCAATTTCATTTAAAGTAAGTTTTGTTTCTTTATAGTTGTTTCGTGGTTTAGGTGAGTTTGTTTTCTCAAACTCTTCTTCCGTCATTGACTGAAAGAGGGGGTAATACTTTTGCTGCCTTTGGAAAGTAACTCTTAGCTTAAGTGGATATCTATCGTCTGCTTTCTTTCTGCGGGTGTCTAAATAGATACTAGTGGTTACATTTCCCATGAGTCAAACGGTTTTGATTTGCATACAATTTGCATACAAATCGATTCAAAACATAGGAACAGTTGAAAACAAGTATAAATAAAAATGCATTTAAATCTATTTGAGGCGTTAAATTCAACTATTTGCTAATACTTGCTAACATGTATATTGATATTTACCTGACTTGTAATCAGTAGGTCATTGGTTCGATCCCGATAGGAGGCTCTAAAAATCAGGAAGTTACGAAAGTAACTTCCTTTTTTTATGCCCTAGGGTCATTGGATCCTCCGAAGCTTCGGAGCCGATAGGAGGCTCTTTTAAATCAACCAGTTACGAAAGTAACTGGTTTTTTTATGCCCCAAGGTCATTTGTTCCTCCGAAGCTTCGGAGCCGATAGGAGGCTCATTAAGACAACTGGAAACAGTTGTTTTTTTTTGTTTTAAGGTCATTGGTTCCTCCGAAGCTTCGGGGCCGATAGGAGGCTCTGAAGAGTCACAGAAATGTGACTCTTTTTTATGCCTTTTGGTTTGGAAAGGCTATTGGTTCCTCCGAAGCTTCGGAGCTGATAGGAGGCTCTAAAGGACAAGCATTAAACCTGCCCTTTATTGCTTTAAGTCAT
>CAXBPM010000003.1:0-32436 GCA_963977345.1 uncultured Roseivirga sp. | reverse complement strand
TTATCAGTTATCAGTTATCAGTTATCAGTTATCAGTTATCAGTTATCAGTTATCAGTTATGGCTGAGTTTTTTTCAGAGAATTGAGTTCCCTGACTCCCAGTTTTTTCAATTCTTTTTCCCGTTTTCTGATCCACTGTTTTCCTGTTTCCTCATCAACTACCTCAATTTCAGCGTTGCCAATGTTATAATTGCCAACAGAATTCCTACAATCCAGAACCTTGTTACAATCTTAGCTTCTGGCATTTCCTTTTTCTGGTAGTGGTGATGCAAAGGCGACATTAGGAACACCCTTTTCCCCTCACCATATTTCTTTTTTGTGTATTTGAAATAGCTCACCTGAATGATTACAGAGAGGTTTTCGATCACAAAGATTCCGCACAACACTGGAATCAAAAGTTCTTTTCTGAGCACCAATGCCAATACAGCTATGATCCCACCCAATGACAAACTGCCCGTATCGCCCATAAAAACTTGGGCCGGATAAGAGTTGTACCATAAAAAGCCTACACAGGCACCCACAAAGGCAGTACAGAAAATCACGAGTTCGCCTGAGTTTGGAATGAACATGACATTGAGGTAGTCAGAGAAAATTGCGTTACCTGAGATGTAGGCAAAAATCGCCAGTGCCAATCCAATGATGGCCGATGTTCCTGCAGCTAAACCGTCTATTCCATCCGTAATATTGGCTCCATTAGAAATGGCCGTAACGAAGAAAATCACCACCAAAATGTAAATGGCAGCAGTCACCCATTCGTTATCTGTCGGATTGAATGCATCATAATCCAACTCATTATTCTTAACAAAAGGAATAGTGGTGGTTGTGGATTTACTGTCGACATAATTGGGAACTGTTATCTCTGAAGTAGTTTCTACTTGTGGTGTTGAATTGAATTCTCTTACCACTACATCATCATTAAAATAGAGTACTGACCCCACCAAAAGACCAATACCTACCTGACCCACTACTTTAAATTTACCAGCAAGTCCTTCTTTGTTCTTCTTAAAAACCTTGATGTAATCATCTAAAAAGCCAATAGCTCCCAAGCCCAAAGTGGTGATCAACAAAAGGATCACGTAAATATTTTCAAGCTTCGCGAAAAGCAAAGTTGGAATTACAATAGCGGCAATAATGATAAGCCCCCCCATTGTTGGGGTGCCTTTTTTGGCCATTTGACCTTCTAAACCCAAATCTCTAATGCTCTCACCAACTTGCTTGTTTCGAAGCATATTAATCAGCTTCTCACCGAAAGTAATAGTGATTAACAAAGACAAAAGCACAGCCATACCTGCACGGAAAGAGATGTACTGAAACACTCCCGCGCCAACCAAGTCAAATTCTCTATCTAAATAATTGAATAGGTAGTATAGCATTCTTTTAGATTTTAGACTTTAGATATTAGACTTTAGAAAACTGGGTTTCTTAACTCTGATATCATCAATCGTACTTTATTTATGAATTAGGTTTAACATGTCTTTCAATACTTTTCTATCATCAAAATCGGATTTCACTCCTTTTACATCCTGATAGGTTTCGTGACCTTTTCCCGCCACTAGGATAATATCATTCGGTTCGGCCATAGAGCAGGCGGTTTTAATCGCTTCTCTTCTATCTGCCATTACTAGTGTTTTTCTATAATTACTTGGGCTCACACCTTTTTGCATGTCTTCGATAATCGCCATTGGCTCCTCAAAGCGTGGATTATCTGAAGTAAGGACCACTTTATCGCTTAGTTCACAAGCAATCTTGGCCATTTCAGGTCTTTTGGTAGTGTCTCTATTTCCACCACAGCCTACCACTGTAATCACTTTTTCGTTTCCGCTGCGGAAAACTTTAATGGTAGAAAGTACATTTTCGAGCGCATCAGGGGTATGGGCATAATCCACAATAGCGGTTATTCCAGTATCAGTAAGCACTTGCTCAAAACGGCCAGGCGCTGGATTTAAATCGGATAAAGCCTGAAGCACATCTGCTGATTCTTCTTCCAATAAAATGGCTGCTCCATAAACCGCCATCAGGTTGTAAGCATTGAAATCACCTATCAGTTTGAACCAAACATTATGGCCTTCAATATCCAATTCCAAACCTTGAAGGGTATTGGAAAGAATCTTTGCTTTGAAATCGGCTATGGTTTTTAGTGCATAGCGGTATTTTGAAGCTTTAGTATTCTGAAGCATTACAGCTCCTCTTTTGTCGTCTATATTGGTCAAAGCAAAAGCTGAAGACGGAAGTCCATCGAACAACATCTTCTTTGCTTTGATGTACTCATCGAAAGTCTTGTGATAATCTAAATGATCGTGGGAGAGGTTAGTGAAAACCGCCCCTTGAAAAGTAAGCCCTGAAACTCGGTGTTGTACCAAGGCATGAGAACTGACTTCCATAAAACAATGAGAACAACCTTTTGCCACCATTTTGGCCATCAGCTCATTCATTTGAATGGCATCGGGCGTGGTGTGGGTTGCTACAATTATTTCATCATTGATTTTATTAACTACCGTAGAAAGTAAGCCAACATTGTAGCCCAATTGTTTGAACAACTGGAATAACAAGCTCACACAAGTAGTTTTTCCATTGGTGCCTGTAACGCCCACCAACTTCAATTTCGAACTAGGGTTTCCGAAGAAATTAGAAGCCATGATGCCCAAGGCTTCACTGCTGTCTTTTACCTGAACATAGGTAATAGCAGTATTTAGATTTTCTGGAATTTCTTCGCAAATAATAGCGACAGCGCCTTTTTCAATGGCTTGTTGGATATAATCATGACCATCGGCCTGGGTGCCACGCGTAGCAATAAAGGCAGTATTCGCTTCCACTTTTCTTGAGTCGAAAACCAATGCAGCCACCTCCACAGCAGTATCGCCAGACACTGACTGCAAAGCCACTTTGTACAATATGTCTTTTAATGCAGACATTAACTTACCCTAGTTCGATAGTGATCGTTGTTCCTTTTGCAATTCTTCTCCCCGGAAAGACCGACTGCTTAAGCACTCGGCCAGTACCAGAGATAGAAACTTTTAACCCTTTATTTTCCAATAAATAAAGTGCATCCTTAAGCGTCATCCCTTGCACATTCGGCACAAGGTTCGACTCTGAATGGTTCGATTTCCAAGCAATCGCATTATTGCTAATGCTTGCCCTTACCCATTCTACATTTTTTTCTTCCATGTGATTTGAAATACCAAACTGATTCAATAGCTCGCTCAATTCATCATAATTACCCGCTCTGATCACAGGGAAAGTTCCTTCTTTGGCCAAACGTTCTTCCTTGAATGTATCATGTAAGCCAAGATCAAGGGCAAAAATCATATCGGCTATTTCTTTGAAAACAGGAGCAGAAACATCCCCTCCGAAACTGTTCCAACCATCAGGGTCGTCAATGACTACAATGCAAGAATACAAGGGCTCATCAGCGGGAAAGTAACCAGCAAAAGACGCATAGTAGCGCTGCTTGTAATATCGTCCGTTGATCAATTTTTGAGCGGTTCCCGTTTTTCCTGCAATCTTATAAAAGTCGTTTTTAATGTTTTTAGCTGTACCTCTTTCCACCACACCTTCGAGCATGATTTTCAATTTCTCTAGTGTAGCTTTTGATGCTATTTTCTTATCGAGTGTTTTGGCCTTAAATTCTTCTACTATCTGATTCCCCTTTCTAATGCTCTTTACTATAATCGGCTGAATCATTTTGCCATCGTTGGCAACTGCATTGTAGAATGCTAAGGTTTGAAGTGGCGTAATTGCGGTCTCATAACCTACAGACATCCATGGCAAACTGGTTCCACTCCAAGACTTATCGTCTACATTCTTAATATAAGGAATACCCTCACCCATCATTTGAAAGTCGAGAGGCTGACCTAAGCCAGTTGACTTAATAATATCTATATATCTCTGTGGGTTTTTACCAAAATATTGATCTACCAATTTAGACACCCCAACGTTAGAAGATTTTTCAAACACCTCTTGAACAGTCAGTTTTCCATAGCCCCCTTTTGAAGCACTTTGATCCTCCATCGTGCGGTCATAAAATTTCACTGTTCCATCACCCGTATCAACAGAATCCGTAAGCTCAATTTTGTCGGCCTCCAAAAGCGCCAGCATCGAAGCAAGCTTAAAGGTAGATCCTGGGTCATTTAAGCCCTGAACTGCATAATTGTAGTCTTCAACATAGGACCCGCTTTCTGTTCTTGTAAGGTTAGACATGGCCTTGATTTCGCCCGTTTTCACCTCCATTAGAACTACAGTGCCATAGGTTGCTTCGTATTTTTGTAATTGCCTCAACAATGAGTTTTGAGCAACATCTTGAAGATTGATATCTATAGTTGTGTAAACATCATAACCATTTCGAGGCTTTACATCTGAAGCCACATTCACTGGTATCCAGTTGCCTCCAGCTATTCTTTGATATAAACCGCTTCCGTCTTGACCAGCCAAAAATTGATCGTAGCTCTTTTCTATTCCTACAGTAGCTTCTCCGTCTATATTTAAGCCCCCAATTGTACGTTGGGCTAAAGCTTTAAAAGGACGATGTCTCCTATCCTCCTTGTCAAATATTACTCCCCCAATCATTTGGCCTTCTCGAAAGATCGGCCACTTTTCCATTATCTCTTTGTCTTGATAATTAATGAGGTTGTTATTTAGGACTAAATACCTCTTGCGGGACTGTCGAGCTTCCGAGATCTTCTTCCGGTATTCGCCAGGAGAGAGATCTCGAAAAAATTTCGACAATAGTAGTGAAAGGGAGTCAATACCCGTTTTAAAGGTATTATCGTTTGCAAGCGATGGATCGAATGCAATTTTATAAAAGGGAAGTGAGGTTGCCATCAGGTCGTTACCATCAGCATAAATACTTCCACGGGTGGCCTTTATTGTTTTATAGTCCAACCCAATTTCTTTTGCTTCTTTTCGCCATTCATCGCCTTGAACAAACTGAATGTCTGCAATCCGGTAGATTACTACCAAGACAAAGGCAATCACAGCTATAAAAGCTATTCTTACTCTTAGTAATATCGACTCTTTAATATTCACTTTTGTCTACAACAATTTTGTATGGCGGTTCTTTACTTTCTTCTAATCCTAGTTTTTTTACGTTCTTGGCTACTTCCGACTGCTTACTGCTGTACATATAATCTGCTTCCAGCGTAGTAACATCTGCCCTTAAATCCTCAACCTCGGTCTCTAGTTTATCAATACTCCTATTTGCCTTTTCGGCATAGTGACTGTTCCAAACATAGAACACACCCAATACTAATGCGAAAGCTACTTTTGGCAGGTGCTTCACAGGAAGACCCGTTTCTAAGTTTCCAGCAATTTTCAGCTTTGCCAAAAGACCGAACAACCCACCACCACCTCGAGTGCTAGATTTCTCATTCTTTTTCGCTTTAAATTTATTAGCTGCCACTTTCGCTTACTTATATTTTTTCGGCAATACGAAGCTTCGCGCTTCTTGCCCTTTTATTCACTGCTAATTCTTCTTCATTCGCTTCAATCGGCTTTCTGTTGATCGCATTATATGGTTTCAACTGATTTCCGAAAAAGTCTTTCTCCACTTCCCCGAACACTTTGCCTTTATTAATAAAGTTCTTCACCATTCGATCTTCGAGAGAATGATAAGACTCTACCACCAACCGGCCACCTGGCTTAATCACCTCGGCCGACTGCTCTAAAAACTCTTCCAGCGCACCCATCTCATCGTTTACTTCGATTCGGATGGCCTGAAAAACCTGAGCGTAATACTTATACTCTCTATGTCTTGGCGCCAATCGATCCAATAATTGAATCAGATCTTTTGTGGTTTTGAAGGGCTTTGAGAAACGCTCTGAAACAATAGCCGCAGCCAAAGTCTTTGCATTTTTCACCTCTCCGTAAATACCCAAAAGCTTATGCAATTGCTCTTCTGAATATTCATTCACCACATCGCTAGCATTCAGCGAAGCGTTTATATCCATCCTCATGTCAAGATCAGCTTCAGAGCGAGTAGAAAACCCACGCATCGGCTCATCAATCTGATGAGAAGAAATCCCCAAGTCAGCCAAAATTCCATCTACCTGCTTTACCCCATGTAATTTGAGGTATCGCTTGATATGCCTAAAATTGGCTTGTACAAATGTGAAAGAACGATTTTCTATTTTATCTGCGTTTGCTCGGGCATCAATGTCTTGGTCGAAACCAAAGAGTCTGCCTTCACTATTTAAATGCTTCAAAATTTCGGCTGAATGTCCGCCACCTCCAAAGGTGACATCCACGTAGGTTCCGTTTGGCTTGATCGAGAGGCCGTCAACGCATTCTTTAAGCATAACCGGCACATGATAATCTGACATAGTTTATATTATTCTGTCAAAAATTTCTCCGCCATCTTGGAGTACTCGTTTGCGTCTTGGATGAGGTATTCCTCATACTGGTCAGGATTCCAGATTTCAATTCTATTTCCCAACCCCACTAACACAACTTCCTTTTCAAGACTCGCATATTCCATCATTTTTTTAGGAATGTTAATCCTCCCCGCTCCATCCAACTCAACATCTACATTTCCCCTAAAAAAAGTTCTCTGAAATCTGCGATACTCCTCGCTGAATTCGCTCAACCCCTTTATCTTTGAATAGATCTTTTTATACTCGATCATAGGATACAATACCAAGCAAGGCTCAAAACCTCGTCTTAGTACAAGCTCTTCTGATGCATTATCCGGCAATGCAGCCCTTACCTTTGAAGGTAAAGCCAACCTGCCCTTTACATCGAGCTTACAATCATATTCACTAGTAAAAAAAGCCATTACACACCTGAACCTTTACAAAAGTAAGATTTTTTCCCACACTTCACCACTTTTCCTCACTTTTCCCCACTTTTTATGAAAAGTATCTTTTTCTATGCAGAAAAACAAGCGTGACCCAAAAACACACACCAAAAGCGAATCGGAGAAAAACCTCGTTTAGAATAAAAATAGAAGGTTTTACTAATGAAAGAATACGCTTCTAGATCAATTTGGGCTTAATAAAATTGATCGTTCAAAAGATGACACACGGAGCATGTAAATGACAGAAATACTGGCGAAGGCACTCAAAAAGCCCCTAATCACTCCAGTTTTCAAGAGCGTGGAGTAAAGTGGGAGAAAAATTAGGCTAAAAAGTAATTCATGCAAAACCCTATGGATGGTACTCAATTAATGGCCACAATTGCTTGAACCAGAGTTCTTCTATTTCCCAGCTATTGAGTTTCGAAGCAAAAGTCGAGCTCTATTTCTTCAGAAGTATTTTTTAGTTCCTTCGCTATGCTCAGGATGAAAAGCGGAGTGCACGCAATTGATTTGAGGAGACTTTAATCTAACTGACTCAGGATTTCCTGATTATGCTGACCCAATTGTGGAGGAGGACTTAATGAGAGACGATCGAAGCCAGAAGCCGCAAAAGACCGTAATCCGGTAAAACCTTCAGCCTTAAGGAACCAATGCGGCTCCCCATGATCAAGCGCCTCACTTACTGTGGTAACTAAGCCAGCAGGCACCTGTTGACTTACCAATATTTCCATTAATTCGACCGAAGGCCAAAGCCTAATTTCATTCGAGAGCATTCGATTCAATTCCTCTCTGTTTTCCACCCGTTCTTGATTGGTTGAAAAACGATGTATCTCATTAATCTTTAAGATACTACAGAGCTTTGAGAACTGCTTATCGTTTCCTACAGCCAAGAGCAATTGACGCTGATCTTTAGTGATAAAAAGTTCGCCATAGGGCGCTATGTTTGGGTGAATATTCCCCATGGATTTAGGTTCATTCTGTCCTACCAGCCAATTCGCTCCTTGGTTCACCAAAGCACTAATTGCAGCATCGATCAAAGCCACTTGGACAAATTTTCCTTGACCACTTTCCATCCGCTCAATAAGCGCAACCAGTAAGGCTTCTTTCAGTTGGTGACCAGCCAAAACATCAATTAAGGCCACTGGCATCTTCAATGGGTCAGCTCCTAATTCTCCATTAATGCTCATAAAGCCAGACTCGGCCTGGATAACAGCGTCATAGCCTACTTTCTGATTATCTAGACCATAGCCAGTGATTTGACCATAGATAAGTGCTGGGTTAATTTCTTTCAGAGTTTTATAATCAACACCCAACTTCTCAGCATCTCCAGGCTTATAGCTCGCAATTACAATGTCGGCACTCTTTACAAGCTTGTAGACTATTGCTCTTTCTTCCATGTTACTGAGATCGATGGCTAAAGATTTCTTACCCCAGTTTACCGAAGTAAAGTAAGCTGAAACACCACCACTAACCCTTTCGCCTTTGAATCGCCAAGATCGGGTAACATCTCCACCCGTTTTTGGGCTTTCCACCTTTATTACTTCCGCCCCTAATTCTGCAAAAAACTGCCCAACACTTGGCCCAGCCAAAACGGAAGCCAGCTCAATTATTTTTAGTTTTTTCATCTGTACAAAAAGTGGTTGGTGAAGTTTTTCTAAAAAAAAATAAGTTTTTAGATAAGGTCTTTTCTCTGACAGGTTGTTATTTTAGCATCTGCCGTAGCGTGGTTCAAACATCAGGCTATAGCGATCAAACAAATTTACTACTAACTAACTGAACAGCGCCATACCTCAAAGTGTGGCGTTGTTTTTTTATTTAGACCTTTCTATTGTGTAGGTAACCAGTTGAGAAAGAGAATCTCGGTAAACGCTTGGCTCAAATGTTTCTAGAATATCTTTTGCTTCTTGGTAATACTGGTTCATTACTTTCTGCGCGTATTCTATCCCTCCTGATTCTCTAACAAAGGCAACTACTTCATTCACTTTTTTTGAATGATCTCCTTTGCTCTTTACCGTTCGAATGATTCTTCGCTTGGTGCTACTGCTCGCATTTTGCAGAGAGTAGATCAGCGGCAAGGTCATTTTCTGCTCTTTAATATCGATACCCAATGGCTTACCCACTTCCTCGGTTCCATAATCAAAAAGATCATCTTTGATCTGAAAAGCCATTCCAACCTTCAACCCAAAATCTCTCATTTTATCAATGTCTTCTTGGGAAGCATTTGAGGCGGTAGCACCAACGGCACAGCAGGATGCAATTAGGGAAGCGGTTTTTTGGCGGATTACATCGTAATAAATATCTTCTGTAATATCTAAGTTTCGGGCTTTTGCCATTTGAAGCAATTCCCCTTCGCTCATTTCACGTACGGCTCGAGAAACGATCTTTAAAAAATCGAAATCCTCATTATCAACTGACAACAACAACCCACGTGAAAGCAAGTAATCACCTACTAAAACGGCTATTTTATTCTTCCAAAGGGCATTTATTGAAAAGAAGTCTCTTCTGTAATTAGAGTCATCCACTACATCATCATGAACCAATGTGGCTGTATGAAGTAATTCGATTAGTGATGCCCCTCTGTAAGTTCTATCTGAAATTTTCCCCGTAACACCTGCGGCTAAAAACACAAACATGGGCCGCATTTGCTTGCCTTTGCGTTTTACAATGTAGCTCATGATCTGATCGAGCAGAAATACTTTACTCTTCATGAATGATCTGAATTTCTGTTCAAATTCAGTCATTTCATTAGCAATGGGGGCTTGTATTTCGGAAAGCTTTAACGCCATATCAGTAGAGTGCCACAATATTAACAGGTAATGCCTCAATGGCAAAGTGAGGGAAGCTTTATTTGATAATAAAAATGCAGCCTAAGCGCCTCAAAAAATCGCACGCAATTTATCTTCTATTTATTCTTTAACCTAAAATCAAAGCTAAATGAAATATAGGAGTCGCTGCTGGCCGTTTGTACATCTTTACTAAACCAGTTGAACATTATTTTAAATGTCGCTTTATCATTACCAGTAGCCCAACCTGCCCTAAAAGTACTTACCCAGGGCATCTGTCTTCCAGTATGAGGACTATCATCATTGAACAAACTCCCTGAAACGGTAATATCATGCAAAACATAAGATACTCCGTACCCAAACACCACATAGCCCAATTTCTCAAGGTCTTGGCTATTTTCTCCGATCATTGCGTTGACAAATGGCGACTTGTTCAATACATTCAATAAGCCCATTCTAAAATCTACATTTTGTGCAATGTTCGTGTGCCCAGTCCCCAATGAGGCTGAAGATGAGCTAATAAAGTCCATACTTTTTGGCACCAGCGAAAACTGTCTATTGTATTCAGCAGTGACATTTAAAACCAAAGCCGTTTTAATTTGATGCTGCCATCCTTTGGGTTGCTTAAATCCGACTGCATTATGATACCATTTCTGTAAAGCTTCTGCGCCAGAGGCCTTGCCTGTTGTACCCAGCACCAGCCCGTATTTAAATCTTGATTGCGGGTTTTTGAATATAGACTTAGAAATTCCTGCATACAGTAGTCCTGCATAAGGTCTATCTAGTTCCGAAATCTCATCAAACAGTAAATCATCCGGGGTATAAAACTTATGCGTAAGCTCTATGTCTATAATTTCCTTGCGGTTCAGAGAATCTGGTTTCTTTGGAACATAGCGGTAATGGAAAAGAAATCCATTTGAATAATACTCATCGTCCCTGTTCAGTAAGTAAACATCATTCTCTGTGGTGAACGAAAATTCAGATTTACGATAACCACTCTGCCCTAAAACTGGGAAGGCAAAAAGCAGCGATAGAAAAATAAAGAGCGACTTGATTACAGTGATATTTAATTTGAGCCGCTAAAGTCTCAATTATTTATAATTTTAGCCAGTGGATTAACAGCAAATGAATAAAAAGAATTTAAGAATTGAGCAACAACTGAGTAAACGTGCCCTACTAGGGAACAAACGTAGCTTAAAAGTGACGAATGAAAAGCTTGTGGACTTTAGTTCGAACGATTACTTGGGCCTTTCTAGGTCTGTGGATTTGAAAACTCAAATTTTAAGTACCTATGAGAGGTTATCGCCCAAAAACGGGTCAACTGGATCAAGATTGTTAACTGGCAATTCATTACTGGCCACCCAAGTCGAGTCAGAATTAGCATCTCTGTTTGGTCATGAAGCCTGTCTTGTTTTTAATTCGGGCTATACTGCCAACTTGGCTTTTTTCTCTTGTCTTCCGCAGCGGGGTGACACTATTCTATATGACGAACTTTCGCATGCTTGCATTAAAGATGGAAGTCGATTGAGTTTGGCCAAATCAATGCCTTTTAAGCACAACGATTTAGAAGACCTTGAGCGAAAACTAAAATTAAGTGAGGGCGAAATATATATCGCCTGCGAAGCCGTGTATTCTATGGATGGCGACTTTGCTCTATTAAAAGCACTTTGCCAGCTTTCAGAAAAATATGATGCTAAGCTAATTGTGGATGAAGCGCACAGCACAGGGGTATTCGGTAAAAATGGTGCTGGTCTGGTAGCCGAATTAGGCTTAACCGAACTAGTCTATGCCGTTATTTTCACTTTTGGTAAGGCTATGGGGATTCATGGTGCTTGTGTAGCTTCTAATCAAACCGTGATCGATTATATGATCAATTATTCGCGCCCATTTATATATACCACCGCGCCATCGGCTTTCGAATTTCTGTCAATACAACAAGCTTTTCGATTCCTTGAAAGCAAGCCCAGTTTAGTTATTGATCTAAAAGAAAATATTTCTCTGTTCAATCAAGCCCTTAAGGTTCAGCGACCTCCTCACTATTTATCTACTAGTGCAGTGCAAGTTGTGATTACTTCGGGCAACCAAAAGGCCAAATCCACGTCAAAGCAACTTCAGGAAATGGGATTCGATGTTCGTCCAATCCTTTCACCCACGGTGAAGGAAGGAGAAGAACGATTGAGAATCTGCATCCATAGTTTTAATAGCAAAAATGAAGTATTGAGCTTGGCACATGGACTGAATTCCTTACTTTGTTAACAGCGGAAGCTAGAGGAACGATTTTTATCATATCTTTGGGGTTTTGAAAAACTGAATGAAGCCAATCGGCAAAGACTACGTAAAGAAGAAGTACGACCAGGTGGTTCCGGGAGGAATTGACGAGTGGCCTGTCGTGAACTTGAGTAATGACAGAGACGCTTTTATTAAAGAAGTGACTGCTGAAAGTATCAAGCGTATAAAAAAACTGACCCCAAAACGTTCAAGCCTAATTGAGGAAATAGAGACTACTCTTTTCAGGGAAAAACTAAGGGTCAAAAGAAATCCATGGGCTGTTGATCCGCCCGATGAAGCCGACTTTCTCCAATCCATTAAGGATAGACTCCTCGAAATTTCAGGTAATGACGTCAAAGAGGACATTGACGAGACTTTAGAAGATATTCTCTCAGAAATCATAGAGCGATATGCCAGTGAGATTGCTGGGAATTTTAAGAAATCCCGCTTTAGAATGGCCCGTTCAATAGTAACCTTTGGCTTTGCCAGGTTATTGAACGCATCTCGCGCACGAGGTTTTTGGTCAATTTTCAGCACAAGGTATTCGCTACAAGACAAAATCCATATTACGGGTGAAGTGGAAGAATTGCGCACCTTGGCCAAAAAAGGGACAATCATTATGGTTCCTACCCACTTTAGTAACCTCGACTCTATTTTGATTGGCTGGGTAATTAGCGCTCTAGGCTTGCCCGCTTTCATATATGGCGCTGGCTTAAACCTCTTCAACATAAAAATATTTGCCTATTTCATGGAAAGCCTTGGGGCTTATAAAGTAGACAGAAGAAAGAAAAACTTACTCTACTTAGAAACCCTGAAGAGCTATTCGAGCCTTGCTATTCAGAAAGGATGTCATAGTCTTTTCTTTCCTGGAGGAACTCGTTCACGTTCAGGTCAAATAGAAAAAAGATTGAAACTTGGCCTTTTGAGTACTGCCATCGAAGCCCAGCGTGTCAATTATCAGAAAGGTAAAAGAGATGGGCTTCACAAAATTTTCATCGTTCCAGTAACCTTAAACTACAATTTCGTACTTGAGGCACCTTCGCTTATTCGTGAATACTTAAGACTGAAAGGTCAAGAGCGCTATTATGTAGAAAACGATGAGTACTCTACTTCTTATAAAATCTCGGCTTTCTTACTCAAATTCTTCACCAAAGGATCCGACATATCTGTATCTATCGGTCGAGGGCTTGATGTGCTGGGCAATTATGTGGATACGGATGGCAATAGTTACGACAAAAGTGGCCGCCAAATAGATACACAAGAGTACTTCACTAAAGACGGAAAAATCATTTCACATGATCAGCAACGCGAGGATGAATATACTCGAATGTTGAGTGATAGGATTGTTGAAGAATTCCACCGAATTAATAAGGTTTTCGCTAGTCATTTGGTAGCCTATGTAGCTTTTGAAATGCTTCAGAAGAAATTCAATAAGCTCGATTTATACAACTTATTGAGGATTCCTGAAGAGGATCAGATCATTCCTTATGAAGAGTTTAAAACTGTTTTTCAGACAGTATTAAGAAGGGTTCACGAAATGTACAACAAAGGCGAAATCAGTGTTTCGCCTTACCTTACAGGAGACCCCGACAAGATTATTGCACACGGTTTGGCCAATATGGGCATGTACCATGCTAAGCGTCCGTTGATCAAGAATAAGAAAGGCGACATTAGTACCCAAGATTTGAATTTGCTGTTTTACTATCATAACCGTTTAGTAGGTTATAACCTTGAGAAATATGTCTAAGGAATGCGTTGGGGTTATCGGTTCAGGCAGTTTTGGGACAGCCGTAGCAAACATTCTTGCCAAGAATTCGAATGTATTACTGTATGCTCGAAATGCCGAGACAGTGGAGAAAATCAGGTCTACTCGCATTTCAAATGGCCAGCAGCTCAGCGAAAACATTACCATTACCAATAGCTTAGAAGACGTTGCCAAAAGTTGTAATGTCATTTTCCCGGTGGTCCCATCATCGAATTTCAGGGAAATGATGCGTCAATTTGCACCATTCCTCCACCCCTATCATGTTTTAATTCACGGCACAAAAGGGCTGGACTTAATTCTTCCCGATGAAATCCCTGCGGATTTCAAAATGGATCGTTCATGCATCCGAACCATGAGTGAAGTAATCAGGGAAGAAAGTGTCGTTGTTCGTGTAGGCTGTATGGCAGGCCCTAATTTGGCCAAAGAGTTAGCCCTAGGACACCCAGCAGCCACCGTAATTGCTTCACCATTTAACGAAGTAATAAATGAAGGTAAAAGATTATTAAGGTCTGAAAAATTCCAAGTTTATGGTAATCAAGACCTTAAAGGCGTTGAGCTTTGTGGTGTCCTTAAAAATATTATCGCCATTGCTTCAGGAATTGTCTCTGGTTTAGGTTTTGGCGATAACGCCAAAGGGCTATTAATCAGCCGAGGTTTGGTGGAGATGATCTACCTCGGAAAAGCCTTAGGGGGCGAGATATCCTCTTTTATTGGCTTGGCAGGAATCGGAGATTTGGTAGCTACTGCTTCCAGCCAAACCAGCCGTAACTACACCATTGGTTTTAAATTGGCGCAAGGAAAGACCATGACTGAGGCAATTGCCGAAATGGAAGAAACCGCTGAAGGAGTCAATACCATTAGAATCATCAAGCAACTGGCAGATGCCCAAGGGATAAGGCCTTTGATTACCGATATGCTTTACAAGATCCTTTATGAAGATATGAAGCCTCAAGACGGCCTGAGTTATCTTATGAAATACCCAGGCAATATCGACATCGACTTTCTTTAAAAGTCAATCTTAAAACATCTCTTTTCTATTTAGTCGGATTCCCTTTTTTTCAATTATATTAAGAGAAAGGCGTTCTTATCCCAAAGACTATTAAACTCAAAAGGCACCATATTATAATTCTTTGTTTGACTTTATGGTCTTCATTTTCTCTTTGCGCCCAGCAGAGAAAGGTGAGATATGATACTTTACAGCTGCCAAAAAACACTACTATCATTTTAAAAGACACTAGACTTACGTTTAACAAAGACACCACTCTCATTTTACCCGATACCGTTTTTTATAAAGTAAGCGGTAACTTTTATCAACGCCTCCATGGGAAATGGTCGCAGCGAAAATTTACGAAAGGGCTTTTCGATCTTTTGTTTTCATTGCCCTCAGATGACTTTAAAATTGACTCTACTCAGTTAGTCAAAAGTGAAAACCCATTCAAAGGTTCCAAAGGAAAAATAATAGGCGACATTAACCTGATCAAGCTCAAGGCGCTTGGTACAAGAATGGACAAGCCAGAAGAAAGGCCAATATCTTTTGTTCAAAAAACTGGAAACACAATTAATTTCAACACCAGAGAAAGAGTGATCCTCAACAATTTGCTCTTTACAAGTGGCGATGTAGTTGACCCGCTCGTGATATCGGATAATGAAAGGATACTTCGTGAACTGCCCTATATTAAGGATGCTCGCATTTATTTAAAACCCAGAGCAGACAATCCCAATATTGTTGATGTAGAAATTATTACGAAAGACGTTTTGGCGCTTTCATTCGATATTGAAGCGCGTGATTTTGATTCAGGTATTCTAAGGGTGAACCACAAAAATATTTTTGGTTCGGGCCATGAAATAGACAATCGCTTTGCGGTTGACAATAGCTCCGATCAGACGTTCAGTTATCAGGTGAGATACAGAGTGCCCAATATTAAGCGCTCTTTTGTTTCTTTTGAAGTCAATTACGCGAACACTGTTAACAAAGATTTTAGCAGCGTAAAGTTAAGTCGGGAGTTTATTTCACCTAAAATTAAGTTTGCTGGCGGCATTGAGATCACCAACCAGAGGCTTCGTTTTAGAGAATTGTCGAATATCATTTCTGATGAAGAGTTTGACATTCAAACCATTAATGAACGCTATGACTATCAGGACTTTTGGTTGGCCAGGGCCTTCCCGCTTAACTTAAAAGACCCCATCCTGAATGAGCGAACACGGCTTATTCTTTCTGGGAGAGTTTCAAATATTAAATACTCGCTCAGACCAAGTGTTGACATTAATCTAAATCAACAATTCCATAACCGCACTTTGTCTATTGCGTCAATAGGAATTTCACAAAGAAGGTATTTCAAAGATCAGTTAATTTTTGGCTATGGCAGAACGGAAGACATTCCATACGGCTATCAGGTTGAGTTATTAGGCGGCTATGAGTGGGCTGAATTTGGCAACCGTTATTTCCTTGGAGGAAAAGTAGGCCGTGGCGGGTATGTAGGAAACTTAGGTTATTTATTGGGTGGATTTTCGTTGGAGAGTTTTCTGAAAAATAAAATTTTTGAACAAGGTGTATTCAAGGCAGATGTCAGGTTTTTCAGCTCATTAATTGATTTGAACCGATGGAAATTCAGACAATTTATTAACATCAATTACACTTATGGAATAGACCGTTTCCCTAATGAGTACCTCGATATAAGGGCCCAGAATGGCATAAGAGGCTTGGACAGCAACACTTTGAGAGGAACCCAGCGCTTTTTAATTAACATTGAAACCGTAAGCTTCACACCCTTTGAAGCAGCAGACTTTAAATTGGCCATCTTCGGGTTTTATGATTTAGGCCTGGTCAACGATGGGAAACGACATATTTTCAGAGAAAAGGCTCAAACCGGGCTTGGAGTTGGTTTTAGAATTAGAAATGACAACCTCACATTTAAAGCGATAGAAATCCGATTGGCCTATTATCCTGATGCCCCTATCGGGATTCCGATGACAGACTTGGATTTATCGGGAAACAGTGGCTTCAATTTCTCTGACTTCTTAATCACACGTCCATCTCCAAGCATTTTCAGGTAAGGACTATTCTGGTTTTTTAAATTTATCCATATGCTTCAGCCGCTGGAGCAAAGTAGGATGTGAGTAATTCATAAAAACATAAGCCGGATGCGGAGTGAGGTTGCTAAGGCTATCTACCGACAACTTCTTCAGTGCCGATTGTAAAGGAATAGGATCATAAGTTGTAGAAGCATAGGCATCGGCTTCGTATTCATTTTTCCTGCTGATCATGTTCATTAAAACACCCGTGAGTTTTGAAATTGGGGTGTACAACAACGCGAATGCAACAAGATTTAAATGGACCGACATACCCTCAGCTCCTAAAGCCATAGAAAGGCTTTCATTAAAAATAAGAAGCGACAAAATGTATAAAGTAATCGCCATCTGCACGATTGATATGGCCATACTGACAATAACATGTTTCTTTTTAAAGTGACCTACTTCATGGGCCAAAACGGCCACTAGCTCTTCTTGAGATTGTTTTTCGATGAGGGTGTCGTAAAGGACAATCTTCTTTTTCTTTCCCATTCCAGAGAAAAACGCATTGGCTTTGCTCGACCTCTTAGAGCCATCTATTACAAAAATATTGTCTAACGGGAATTTAACGCGATCCGCATAGGCATTGATCTTATCTTTCAATTCCCCATCTGCCAAAGGTGTAAGCTTATTGAATAAAGGCAATATGAGCGAAGTATAAAAAACACTCATGAACAGTGAGAAAACGGTAATGACAATGAGCGCATAAATCCAAAATTGTTCTTGCCATTCAAAAATCAGGAATAGCAATACATAACCCAAGCCCCCACCCAAAATAATGGCCAATAAATAGCCCTTTAACTTATCAGCAAAAAATGTTTTTAAAGACGTCTTATTGAAGCCGAACTTCTCTTCAATCACAAAAGTGGAATACAGCTCAAAGGGAATATTAATGATATCAGAAACGATAAACAAAACCCCAAAGAAGACCAATGAATGGGCGATAGGATTTTGAAAATGATCGGAAAGCCAAATATGCAAATCTCCAAAAAGCCCAAAAGCAAGGATAAGTACCGTAAGTATGGTGCTAAAAGCGGTGGTAAGAAATGAAAATTTAGATCTGGCTTTTAAATACCGCTGCGACTTGGCATATTCTTCTGGAGGATAGATACCTTCTAGTTCCTTCGGTAGTTTGCTTTTAGCTGATTTCATATTGAAGAAATCGAGCATTTGATCAAAAAAATAATCAACCAAAACAATTCCTATAATAAGGTATAGTAGTTGAACCGAAGACATTCTAGCTTAGTTTTTCGGACAAGGAATGCTCCATTGATCTCGTGGTAGTCTCAAAGGTTTCCCCCATTGAAATAGGTACGAAATAGAAATCTCATGAGCTCCTCCACTGGCGTTACTCAATTCAGACAAGGTGTAGTCGTAACTATAACCAAAATTAAAGTCGTCAGTAGTTACCCCAAAAGAGAAAATAAGTGCTTCATTATTAGGGAAATTTTCGAAGGTTTTAATTGGCAATCCTCTGTATTGTAAGCCCAAGTTAATTGGTTCTAAGTGCAAAAAGAACCCAGCATCTAACTGACTAAACTCTCCTTGGGTTTTATATTGAAAAATTGGAGTAATGCTTCTTTCTTTTCTGGTATAGGTAAGGTCTTTTCTTAGCGCACCTTGCTTGAGCATAAACTTGTATCCTCCATGAATACTAATACGCTGATTCAATGGACTATCACCATCCAATAATGACTGATTAGGCTCCGTTAAATGCTGAACGGAAGCACCTATAAACAAATTTCTTGAATAGAGAACTCCGCCAACACCAAGATCTAAGTAACTCACATTGAGGTTACTCCCTGTCACACTAGGATCACCTGGTAAGTTGGGATCGAAGCCAGTAACTGGATTAATTTGACTGGCGAAAACAAGGTCTGTGAAATTGGCATTTCGCATAAAGTAATTGGCCTGAATCCCTGGGCGAAAAACTAGATTATCGGAAACCTTTAACTGATAGGCGTAAGTCAGCCCCACATTCGTGCTTTGTAAACCAGCCACACCTTCTCGGTCAGTGGTTACAATGAATCCAACCCCACTGTTATATTTTTCCAAGTAGTGATCTGCATAAAATGAAAAGGTCACAAATGAGGCATCTAAAGATGGCCATTGATTTCGATAGTTAATCCCTAAACGAGTAAAACCAGATGCTCCCGTGAAAGCGGGGTTGATATACAAGGGTGCTGCATAGAACTGTGAGAACTGCGGATCTTGGGCTTTCGCCTGTCCCAACCCTACTCCCAACATGGCAATCAGCAAAAATAAAGCTTTGCGCATTTAAACTTTTAACCTTTAACGTTTGAGTACCCTCAAACTATTGTGAAATGTAAAGTTATTTTTTTTCCTCGAAACCCAACACTCAAAGCTTACCTTACTAAGAGAATTCCCTTATCTTAGGGCTGACTTTAAGAAGCGATGAATATAATAAAAACTCTGTTAACCACGTAATAGAGTTGTATTTTAGCTTCAGTGTTTCATAACTATATTAAATTTAGCGTGGTAAGAAAAACTCGCATTTTACTCCTTTTATTAGGAATCACTTTCACGGTACTGACACAAGCTCAGAACTTTACACGTCATAATTGGTATTTCTCCAACAATGATCAGGCGCTTATTTTCGGGAAAGCACAGGCGGCAAAAGCATTTTTAGAAGACGGCAAAATACCACAAACTAATACTGGTGAAAAATTAACAGCCACCGACCCCACTACTGGCGACCTGCTTTTTTATTCAGACGGAATCAATATTTATGATGCCACCAATGCCATTATGGAGAATGGAACTGGGCTAATTACAGACCCAAATGGTATTCAACCTCTTGCTTTAAGCCCTGTACCTGGTCTCGGAAATGAATCTCGCTATTATATTTTCCATCGCAATGTGGCGGGTGAAGTACTCTACACCTTGATAGATATGAGTTCGCAAGGAAACCGAATTAATGGACCACCCTCTGGAGCTGTTGTAATCGGAAGTAAAAATCAGGTGACAGGAATTATCAATCGAGGCGATGGTATGCTTACCGTGGCATCTGGCGATATGACTCAATTTTGGTTGGTAAGTCAAAACACTTCAAACGGAAATTTCGAAATTCATGAAGTCCCTGTAGCTGGTCAACCATTCGACCCGCAAGGCGCTCCAACAGTTTTAGCAGCCAATGTTCAGGCAGCACATCTGTCATTGAACCCAATGGGTACCCAAATCGCTATTCGCCCAAGCAACAATGTCAATATTCAAATTCTAGACTTTAACCGCGACACTCCCGAATTAATGTTCAACCGTTCGGTGGCCAATTCATTTGTGCCGAACCAAACCTTAACGGGTTCTATTGGTTGGTCCAATGATGGAACGAAACTTTATTTCAGTAGAAACTCAGCTGCTTATGGTAATCTTTTCAGAATAGATTTGGCTGAACCTATGGCTTCTGTAGAACCCGTCTTCAGTAACCCAATAGGTGCTAGCCAAAGCGTAATGCTCGCACCAGACAGCTCACTTTACCATATATATAGAGAAACTTCGGCTGGCCCAAGGTTATTGGCTCGAATAAACCAACCTGATAGTGCCCTTACAGCTTTAGAATATGAGCCTTTTCTTTTTGAGGGAGCAGATCCTGCTTCGAATTATTTTCAGCAGTTTATGCCTCCTGCAGCCATTGGACCAACCGTAACCATTTCAGACGATGGCGACTATTGTATGAACACCCCTGTTCAGTTTTATGTCAATATTGATCCATCTACTGCAATTCCAACTTCTTATTCTTGGGACATTCAACCCTTTGGAATTACCTCAAATGCCATTGCCCCTATTTTCACTTTTGAAGAAGCCGGTATGTACATGGCCACACTTACTGTAGAATTTGATGGCATAGGGACAGTTATGTCCAATACCCTCATGGGTGAAATCATGGAAAACGACATTCAGGTTGACCTTCAAGACACTACTATTTGTGAAGGGGAAACACTGACATTAGACGCAGAACCGCAGAGTGGCGGCCAAGGCCAGCAGGGAGGGGCAACTGGTGGCCCGTTTGAATACCGCTGGAACACAGGAGAAACCACTTCTTCAATTGATGTAACAGACGCAGGTAACTACTGGGTGGTTATTACACCAACTACTGGCTGTCCTATTTATGAAACGGTTGAAGTAAAAGTATATGGTGATGAAAACCCAACGGCCAACATTTGGTATTTCGGGAATGGAGCAGGAATGGATTTTAACGAAGTGGATGGACTGGCTGCGCCCCCGAGAAGTATTACGACCGCACATGCCATGGACGCTCCAGAGGGAACCTCAACCATATCCGATGCCAATGGCCAAGTACTGTTCTACACCAATGGAACAACGGTATGGAATGCTGACAACGGTGTAATGCCAAATGGAACTGGTATTGGGGGAGATTCGACCTCTACTCAATCTGTAGTTATTGTTCCGTTCGAAGATGATGAAACCCTTTTCTATGTATTTACTACAGAAGAAGTCTATGGTGACAATACTTATATGCTTAAATATTCTGTTGTCGACCTTAAAGAAGACAATGGATTAGGAGCTGTAATATCAAAAGACAACGTGCTCTTCACTAAGAGTACAGAAAAACTGATCGCCTTAGAAGGTGGTGGTGGCTACTGGCTAATGGCCCACGAATACGGCACCAATACATTTAGAGCATACCCAATCACTGCTGATGGAATCGGGCAGCCAGTATTGTCTTCTGCTGGCTCTATTCATAGTATTAACGATGCTTTAAGCGGACAAGCAGGAATGAAGTTCTCAGGTGACGGTGCTCGCATAGCGGTAGCCTTAATAGAGGGTTCCGAAGACTATGTAGAACTCTTCAGTTTTGATGGGGGCACGGGAGAAGTAACCGATTTATTATACCAAATTGATATTGGAGAAGGTGGCGCAGCTGCGAACGATCAAATTTATGACGTCCATTTCTCACCAGGAGGCGACAAGCTTTTCGCCACCATGAACAACAGAAATGGCGGAGCACCAGGAGGTCGAATTTTGGAATATAGAATTGACTCTGCCTCTACAGATGCCACGCGATTAGCTTCCAAAGCCAACATCGCCACCAGCGCTACTGTTACCGTAAACTACGGTGCTATACAAACTGGTCCTGACGGGCAACTGTATGTCGCCATGGAAATACCGGGCAACCCTGCTGGAACAGCATTTATTGGTTCTATCAATGCGAATGAAGATACCGCTTCGGTTTCTTCATTCAACCAAATGCAAGTGCCATTAACTACTGGTAATTCACGTTTAGGTCTTCCTAACTTTGTTCAAAACAATGTGAACCCTCCAATGGAGCCTTCGATGTCGGCTCCGGACAGCACTTGTGTGGAAGAAAGAATAGAGCTTTCGGGAGTAGGAACATCCGACATTGACGAATTCCTATGGACCATTATTGACGATGCAAACTTGACCGTATTCAGTGCTTCTGGCCAAGATACCGCTTATGTCTTCCCTCAGGGCCAAGCAGGTAGGTTTGATATTTCACTGAACATTTCAAACCGTTGCGGCTTCGATACTACTTTTGTTCAAACGATTGATGTATTCGATATTCCACCGAGACCAGCCGTACCTACTGCAGTAGTTCTTTGCGAAGGGGTTAGCCGCGATCTCGATGCTTTAGGCGGTGATCCAGACGATCCTACCTTGAGTTTTGAATGGGTCAACAGCCAAGGAACTGTAGTAAGTAATACACGATATTATACGGTTACAGAAGAAGAAATTTACACCATCACGATTACCAGTGTTGGAGGTGGCGGTTGTGTTTCCAGCGCTGATGTTTATGCTGCACCTCCTTTTGAAATTGAGCTACCAGAAACCGCTAACATTTGTGAAGGAGAATCATTGACATTGGATCCAAACGTGAACGCCAACAATTACATATGGTCACGAATTAACCCTGACAACTCTACAACATCACTTCCGAACCAGAGAACAGCCGATGTAGACAGTAGTGTTCCAGGTATATTCACTTATGTTGTCT
Source organism: uncultured Roseivirga sp. (assembly GCA_963977345.1). Taxonomy (GTDB): domain Bacteria; phylum Bacteroidota; class Bacteroidia; order Cytophagales; family Cyclobacteriaceae; genus Roseivirga. Next base: position 9,773 of record CAXBPM010000003.1, on the reverse strand, counting down.
CCATTGAAGACCCGATTGCACCGGGTTGTTTCGCCAATGATTCAACAGTAGTCACCATCAACGGATCACCGAACTTATCACTAGTAAGCAGTCAGGATGCTACATGCCCACAAGTGGGGCCGAACCCAAATGGTGAATTCGTATTCAACATTGGAGGTACTGGAAATTACAGCTATACAGTAAGTAATGCCGCAGGCGCTACTATAGCTCAAAATTCATCAACAGATGGGCCAAATGATGTGTCAGTAACTGGTTTAGATGGAGGAATCTATTCTGTAAGTGTCGTTGATAATAGTACAAATTGTACCGATGAACTTACAGGCATTGAAATTCAGAATAACAATTTCAATATTGTTGAACCTGTAGTAACAGCCGATGCTACATGTGATACTGCTGATGGAAGCATCACCATTACTTTAGATGATGCTAGCGTTTTCCCTGTAAGCTATGTACTCACCCGAGATGAAGCTGGTTTCACGCCATTACCAGGAAACGCTGCCGTGAATGGCTTTGTAATTCCGGGTCTCGAAGGGGGCACTTACAATATTCAGGTGACTTCTACGGCTTTGGGCTGTACCGCCACCGCTGCGGGCATATTGGTAAACCAGCCAACGGACGTTCAGAATCTGCAAATCTCTGGAACTACTGAGGTGTGTAATGTAAACCCGAGCACAACATTGACTGCAAGCTCTACTGATGGAACAAACTATACTTGGATTGGCCCTAGCGGACCAGCAGGAAATACAGCCAGTATTACAGCAACCGAATCTGGCACCTATACCGTTACAGCAGATGCACCGGGCGTAGCTTGCCCTACTTCTGAATCGGTTATTGTAACTCTTACTATCCAGCCAAATGTACGAATTGAAAGAGTCAGCGGCAGTGAATGCGAAGGGAGTATAGTTCTTGAGGCAGTAATTTTAAATGAAAACCCAAATGCCACCTACAACTTTGCTTGGTCTCCAACAGATGAAAACACTAAACGAATAACTGTTTCCGCTGATGGTACTTATGATGTAACCGTAAGGGAAGCGGGAGATTTAACTTGTACTGGAACAGACACAGAAACGATTGCCTTCCCTGAAGAATTAGAAGCTACATTAAGCTCAAGCCCTGCTTGTGATGACGGACAACCGATAACGCTTACTGTAGATGTTTTGTCTGGCAATCCCAATGCTTTCACTTGGACACGTGATGGCCAAGCGGCAGGAACTGGAAATCCATTAGTAATTAATACCGAAGGATCATATACCGTCACTATTAGCGACAACAGTGGTTGCTCTATTGAGAGAAGTATTTTGATTCGCAGGGCGGTAATTCCTGAAGGACTTTTACCGGACTTAGAGTATTACTGTTCTACTTCATCTAATACACTTACAGTAACAGCTGGTATTGGTTTCGAAACCTATGAGTGGACTCTAGATGGCCAACCATTGTCCAATTCAGACCAAGACTTGACCGTGGCTGCTGCTGGCATTTACCAAGTAACCATGACTACAGCCACGGGCTGTGTGAGAGTGGATCAAATGGAAATCATTGAAAGCTGTGACCCTGTCATACTTGCTCCTAACGTAATTGTGCCAGAAGGTAATCCGCCAAATAATGTATTCTCTGTCATTCCAAATGGCTTTGTGTCTGACTTTCAAATTTTCATTTATAGCCGTTGGGGAGAATTGATTTTCCAGAGCAGTGCTGTAGAATTTCAATGGAATGGCACGTTCAATGGCACATTGGTTCCAATAGGCACTTACCCCTACGTGATTAAATTCAGAAGTAGATTTCAACCTGAAAGAGGCGAATTCGAGCAAAGGGGTGCCGTTACAGTAGTTCGCTAGTCCTTAAAATAATTGCTATTTTCGGGAATGAAACGCTACATTTTCGCCTTATCACTCCTATTCCTTTTCAACATTGCTAAGGCCCAAGAAAAAAAGAGGGCTCGAGATTATGGTGTTGAAATAGGTGTAATGGCTACTGGAAACCTCAATGCCATTACAGATGTGCCGGGTGTAAAAGTTGGTCATCAAACCCTTATTAAAGGAGATAATATTCGAACCGGGGTAACCGCCATTCTACCCCATTCTGGAAATATTTTTCAAAACAAAGTCCCTGCCGCCATATACATCGGAAATGGCTTTGGCAAATTGGCTGGAATCAGTCAGGTGCAAGAACTAGGAAACTTAGAAACCCCCATCATTCTTACAAATACATTGAGTGTGCCAATGGGGATTCAAGGCACCGTAAAATACACACTCGCTTTAGATGGAAATGAAAACGTTCAGTCGGTAAATGCAGTGGTAGGAGAAACCAATGATGGTTATTTGAATGACATTCGAGGAATGCATGTTTCCGAAGACGATGTTATTACTGCCATTGAAAATGCAAAGACGGGCATTGTTACCGAAGGAAATGTTGGCGCTGGAACTGGAACCGTTGCCTTTGGTTTTAAAGGGGGCATTGGCACTTCGTCAAGAAAATTACCCGAATCTTTAGGGGGCTATACCGTAGGTGTTTTGGTGCAAACCAATTTCGGAGGTGTGCTCACTATCAATGGCGTACCAGTGGGTAAAGAACTCGAGCAATTCCCTTTTTCTAGCGCTATCAAAAAAAGCGATGGTTCATGTATGATTGTAGTATTAACCGATGCTCCATTGGACGCCCGACAGTTGGAACGTGTAGCTAAAAGAGCCATGATGGGCTTGGCCAAAACTGGTGGCATAGCCTCAAATGGCAGTGGTGATTATGTTATAGCAGCCTCCACCGCAGAGTTAATGCAGATTCCCTATCAAACTAAAGAGAAATTCGATTCAGGAGACGTACTCAGAAATGACAACATGAGCCCTATTTTCATGGCTACAATTGAAGCCACAGAAGAGGCCATTATCAATTCCCTTTTTATGGCCGAAACCTCTAATGGAAGAGAGGGACATGTCATACAAGAACTACCAATGGAAAAAATTCTGCCTATACTTAAGAAATATGGAGTAATCAAATAAGAGTTGTGATTACACTTTTCCATGGCAAAAGTCCCTTCTGCTTTTCACCAATGAAAATTGATCAATAGATAAGCAAAATTCACAAGCCCTTTCATCCTGATTAACAGCAAGATATATCGCTTTCATCTTCTCTTACCCTCCTTTATTCTTGGGCATTTTTCAACCATATAATATTGTTTTGAGATGACGGACGTTTCTATATCTTTGGCGCATCAATCGGATCCTACTAGTGCCATTATTGAGAAAAACATATCTATTGGTTTTTCTTCTCCTTTTAGGTCATTCTTCCTTTGGGCAGAATGACAGTTGGGGCAGGGAATTCTATGTGAGTTTATTTCCGCACGATGAACCTCAAAAAGACGTTTATTTTCATTTTAGAGCAGAAGAGCCTAGTACAGTAGAGGTCAATTATGCCAATAAACAAAACGTAACTTATGACCTCCCAATTGGCCAGTCAAGCTTTAAGCTAACTGTAGAGCAAGTTAAGCTTATTACAACTTTCATTTCGAATGGAGGTAATGTCAACACTTCTGCGCAAATCATTTCCGACAATAAAATAATCTTCGCCTTTAGTAATTCAAGCGCCTTCAGTGCCGATGCCACTCTTGCTACACCACTAATTTCTGCTGGGCATCACTATATAGTGGCAGATGATTGGGAAGGTGTTCTTGGTGGGCCACCGCCCTATATTAGCCAAGTGAACATTATTGCAACAGGAGGTAAAACAGTCCTGAGAATCATTCAGCCTGATGGTACAGAAAAAGCCTTATTTCTTGATGCCATGTCGACATATACTATTGAATCAACGGGTGACCTTACTGGCTTGGAAATCATTGTATCTAAAGATCAAACGATTGTTCCCAGTAACGGGCCACCTCCTCCTCCCGGTGGCGTAGGCCTGCCTCCTGTTTATTGTAATCCTGTGGTTGTATATACAGGTAGTCAAAAACGTCCATTTGGTTTCTGTCCATTCCCTACATCTGGCAGTCATATTGTGGAGTCACTCTCTCCTCTATCTACTATAGGAACAGAATACATTTTAGCCCCATTAATAGGTAGAGAGGAAAAAAGATACATGTACAAGTATGTCGCAACCGAAGACAATACTACAATAGAAATCACCAATTCTTTTTCCACTACAACAGAAGTACTCAAAAAAGGCAAATTTAAAATCATTCCGGTTGGTCTGGCCTTATCCATCAAAGCCGATAAACCCATTCTGGTAATACAACAGGCATTTGCACAAGACGGCTGCGATGCCTTTTCTCCCTTTAGATTGGGAGAGACTATGGGCTCTCCTTTTTCAATCACCCTCTCTCCTCTTGAACAAGGCATTGAAGAAACAGTGGTGGAGATTGTTGAAACCAAGGATATCATAAACCAGTTTTTGAACATTGGTTTACCCACGGCTGACGTTCCCAACTTTAATATTTCTCCAAGCCCTGGTGTAGTAAATTTCACCGAAATAGGAACCAGCGGTTTCTCCTATGCCTCAGTATCGGTAGAGCCCGGTATTGCCTATCGTCTTAAAGCGGGCACAGGAAAATTTACCGTAACCGAATATGGATTTGGACCAGGGACGAGCTACGGGCAAAACCCTTTTCAAAACTTAAACAACCTTAGCTTTGAGGTATCGATCAACGATCAGCAGCTAGGCACAGTGAGAGAAGATGCTTGTCTAAACTCTGCGCTTGACTTCAGTTTAAACTACCTTAAGCCTGGACTAGAAAACACTTACAACCACATTGAATGGGATTTTGGTGACGGCACTACAGCAGAGGGTCTAAGTGTAAGCAAAACTTACGATGAAGCAGGCATTTTCAGAATTTCAGCCAAAGTTTTTACTGATGAAGACATCTGTTTAACGACACACACTTTGGTTAGAGAAGTGGAAGTTCATGAAATAAAAGCCGAACGGATAGAGGGACCCACCTCACTTTGTCCATTCTCAGAAAACATGGTTTATACCCTAATAAAAGAGGGCGATTATTTTTACAGCTGGGAAGTAATCGGGGGTACGATTGTAGGCCCAGACAACCGAGAAACAGTGACCATTGACTGGGGAGCACCTAACCCTCAAGCAATAGTGAGGGTTTATGTGTCAGACGAGTTTAGTTGTACCATTCCAGCCATAGAGCTCAATGTGGTTCTAGAAGCCAAAGATGAGCTAAATCCAGACCTCCCATTTGGAAGCACCGAAGTTTGTTTTCAAGAAAAAACTAGCCAAACCTATTATACGCCTCAAATTACGGGTGCCTCTTTTGAATGGCACGTAGATGGAGGCACCATTTCCTCTGGTCAAAACACCAGTCAAATTGAAGTAAACTGGACGCAGCAAAATGGAAAAGTATCCTATACTCTATTTCAGAATTCTTGCTTTGGAACTTCCCAGGAGCTTAATGTACTGGTTTACGAAGACCTCACTTTTGATATTCAAACCATAGATCTTTCTTGTTTTGGTGCGAACGATGGTAAAGCCAGCGTTTCAATTCAAGGGGGTAAAGCACCTTATACCATTAGCTGGAGCAATGGTAAAGATTTATCACCTAGTGTAGGTGGTTTGGCAGCTGGAGAATACGAAGTAACTGTAACGGATGAAATTGGCTGTAGCTTGACTAGAACTTTTGAAATCACCTCCCCGCAATTATTGGAAGCAGACGTTCAAGAATTCAAGTTTTGCAATGGAGAAGCAGATGGCATAGTAAGCATTATACCCAGAGGAGGTACTGCCCCATTCACTTATCATCTTTTTGCAAGCACGAGCGCAAGCAATTACGATGTTACAAGTACCGACCCTTTGTTTGACAGATTATTAGCGGGGATTTATACATTAGTGGTTACAGACAAAAACGGTTGTACTTCCAATCATTATGTTGAATTAGTAGACCCAGCACCACTCCTATTAAGTGTCAGTGACAATGTTCCTATTTGCCCGCAACAGCAAGACGGAACGATTTCCGTAAGTGTCGCTGGTGGTACAGCGCCTTATACTTATCAGTGGTCATCCCAGCCAAATGTTAATGCTCCTACCATCTACGATGTAGGCAAAGGAACATATCAAGTAATTGTAACCGATGCCAATGGGTGTACTGTGGCCAAGGAGATTAAAAAAGAAGAAACCTACCCTAAATTATTTGTTCCGAATATCTTTAGTCCAAACGGTGATGGCATTAACGACACATTCAAACCGATATCACCTTGTATTGTCAACTACCAAATCACAATTTTCAACCGGTGGGGACAGCCGATTTTCATCTCAGAAACAGGTGGTGAATGGGATGGCACGCAAGATGGAAAAGAGCTTCCTGCTGGCACCTACATCTATAGAATTGATTACTCCGACCCCATCAACCCCGAATTAGCCGCACAAACCAAAGGCAGGGTAGTGATGTATAAGTAGGTAAACCTCCCTCTTTAGGTTAATTGCTATCTAGAGGAACCTCAAATACGGAGGACCATTCGCCATGACGACACCGCATATCACTTTATCGGCCTCAACAATTCGTTCAAACCTAGCTTTCAACAACTTACATCAAGCCCTTCTCTCTCGTTCATTTTAACTTTGAGTACTTTTCAAACATCCTATATTGTTTTGATATGATAGATGTTTCTATATCTTTATTCTTTCAATCGGATCTTACTAGTGCTATTATTGAGAAAAACATACCTCTTGTTTTTTTTTCTACTTTTAAGCTATTCCTCCTTTGGGCAGAATGATAGCTGGGGTAGAGAGTTCTATGTGAGTCTATTTCCCCATGGGGAACCTGCAGAAATTGAAACTCAAAAGGAAGTTTATTTCCATTTTAGAGCCACAGAACCTAGTAGGGTTGAAGTCAATTTCGCCAATGAGCTGCATGAAACTTATGAGATTCCAATTGGGCTTTCAAGCATTAAATTAACCTCAAGGCAGGCCAATCTCATTACTGCCTTTGTTTCCAATGGCGATAACGTCAATACTTCCGCCCAAATCATATCCGACAATAAAATAATTTTGGCTTTTAGCAATTCAATTGGCTTTAGTTCAGAGGCCACCGTTGCCATGCCACTCATCTCAGCTGGTCATCATTATATTGTAGCCGACCCCTTTGAAGGGGCCCCAGGCGGGGTAGCGCCTTACATTGGTCAAGTAAACATTATTGCCACAGGTGGTAAAACAGTACTGAGAATAATACTTCCTGACCGCACCGAAAAGGTCGTATTTCTTGATGCCATGTCCACCTATACCGTAGAACAGCAAGATGTAAACCTTTCTGGTCTGGAAATCATTGTCTCAAAAGACCAAACAATTGTTCCCGGCAATGGCCCATCTCCCCTCTATTGTAATCCCGTGGTTGTCTATGTAGGTGCTCAAAAGCGTCCGTACGGACAGACAGATTTCCCGGAATATGCTAGCCACATCATAGAGGCGCTTCCCCCTATATCTATGGTAGGAACAGAATACCTTGTAGCTCCATTATTAGGCAGGGAAGAAAAAATGCACATATATACTTATGTAGCCACTGAAGACAATACTACTATCGAAGTAACTACGCCATTTGGCACATCATCGGTAGTTTTTAATAAAGGAAAACAGAGGACCACTCCTGTCGGCTACGGCATATACCTTAAAGCCGACAAACCCATTTTGGTAACACAACAGGCATACTCTCAAGACAGCTCTAATATGCTTTTACCGGTCAAACTAGGTGAAGCCATGGGCTCAGCTTTTTCCATCACTCACTCGTCTTTTGAACAAGGGATTGAAGAAACAGTGGTCGAAATTGCTGAACACAAAAGTATTATTAATCAGTTTTTGAACATAGGAATTGCCACAGTCGATGCTCCCAACTTCAGTATTTCCCCTTATGCCGACCCAATAAATTTTACTGAAATAGGAAACAGTGGCTACTCCTATGCTTCCGTTGCGGTAGAACCCGGTGTTGCCTACCGACTTAAGGCAGGGACTGGGAAATTTACGGTGGCCGAATATGGCTTTGGGCTAGGAACAGGCTATGGCCAAAACCCTTTTCAGAATTTAAATAACCTAAGCTTTGAAGTGGCGATCAACGATCAACAAATAGGCCTTGTGAGAGAAAATTCCTGTTTGAATTCCTCCCTAAATTTTGACTTAAACTACCTTAAACCGGGGCTTGAAAACACTTACAACCACATTGAGTGGGATTTTGGCGATGGCACGACAGCAGAAGGTAGAAGAGTAAATAAAACATATAATGAAGCTGGACTCTACAGAATTTCAGCCAAAATCTATACAGACGAAGACATTTGCTTAACAACCCACACCTTGATTCGGGAAGTAGAAGTTCATGAAATAAAGACTGAAAGAATAGAGGGGCCCACCTCACTTTGCCCATTCTCAGAAAACATGGTTTATACCTTGATAAAAGAGGGTGATTATTTCTACAATTGGGAAGTCATCGGTGGCACTATTATAGGTGCCGACAACCAAGAAACCGTAACCATCGACTGGGGCGCAGCAAATCAAAACGCAATGGTTAGGGTATATGTATCCGATGAATTCAGTTGCGCCATTCCGGGCATTGAGCTTGCTGTGGTATTAGAAGCCAATGACCAACTAAAACCAGACCTACCATTTGGAAATACAGCGTTTTGCTATCAAGAAAGAAGTCGCCAAACCTATTATACCCCTCAAATCACTGGCGCATCCTTCGAGTGGCATGTGGAAGGAGGCTCCATTCTCTCAGGTCAAAATACACCTAAAATCGAAGTAAACTGGACACAGCCCACAGGTAAGGTGTCGTATACCTTATTTCAGAGTTCCTGTTATGGAACATCTCCAGTGCTCAATGTTAACATTTATGAAGAACTTACCTTCGACATTCAAACCATTGATATCTCTTGTTTTGAGGCTAATGATGGTCAAGCCGAAGTGATTATTCAGGGAGGAAAGGCACCTTATTCGATCAGCTGGAGTAACGGAAAAGAATTGGCCCCCAGCGTGGGAGAATTAGCGGAAGGGGAATATGAAGTGACCGTAACAGATGAGATTGGCTGCACATTGACAAAGACTTTCAAAATCACTTCTCCCCAGCCATTGCAAGCCAATGTTCAGGAATTCAAATTTTGTAATGGAGAAGCAGATGGTATCGTGAGCATTATACCCAAAGGAGGCACGGCCCCATTTAGCTATCGTCTTTACGGGAGTGGAGTTGGTAATAGTTATGATGTTACGAGCACTGAACCGATCCATGATGGATTATTGGCAGGTAATTATACTTTAGTGGTTACAGACAAAAATGGCTGTACTTACCTCCATAATGTTGAATTAGTAGACCCAGCGCCACTTCAGCTGCGTGTGTCAGACAATGTTCCAGTTTGCCCCCTTCAACAAGACGGAACGATTTCCGTGAGCATTACAGGTGGTACAGCGCCCTATACTTATCAGTGGTCATCACAGCCAAATGTGAATGCACCCACCATTTATGATGTTGGCAAAGGAACTTATCAAGTAATTGTTACCGATGCTAACGGTTGTACCATTGCCAAAGAAATTAAGAAAGGAGAGACCTACCCTAGGCTATTTCTTCCAAATATTTTCACCCCAGATGGCGATGGTAATAACGACACTTTCAAGCCAATATCTCCTTGTCCTGTAGATTACCAAATCACGATTTTCAACCGTTGGGGAAATCCCATTTTCACATCTGATACTGGAGGAGAATGGGATGGCACTATTGAGGGAAGAGTAATTCCCTCAGGAACCTATGTTTATATGATTCACTATACCGACCCTTTTAACCCTGAAATAAGCAAACAAATTAA
>CAXBPM010000002.1:0-34717 GCA_963977345.1 uncultured Roseivirga sp. | reverse complement strand
CGGAGAAATATAAAGTCTTTGGTTTTGATATCAATCAATCAAGAATTGATGAATTAAATAATGGCCATGACCGAACCCTCGAAATAGAAGATGAACTTCTTTCAACTGTATTAGCAAAAAAAGATGCTGAAGTTGGGCTTTTTAACACGAATCAACTGGGTGATATTAAAGGCTGTAATATTTTTATAGTTACAGTGCCGACTCCAATTGATGACAATGAGAATCCAGACCTGACGCCTTTAATAAAGGCCTCTGAGACTGTCGGTGGAGTTCTTAAGGCTGGAGATATCGTAATATATGAATCTACTGTTTACCCCGGTGCTACAGAAGAGGACTGCGTTCCAGTTTTAGAAAAAAAATCGGGCTTAAAATTTAATGTGGACTTTTATTGTGGCTACTCACCTGAACGTATCAACCCAGGAGATAAGGAACATACGGTAAAGAAAATTTTGAAAGTAACCTCTGGTTCAACACCAGAGATAGCTGAAAGAGTGGATCAGCTCTATAAGAGTGTGATTACAGCAGGCACTTATAAAGCAGCCTCAATTAAGGTGGCCGAAGCGGCAAAGGTAATAGAGAACTCTCAGCGCGACATTAACATTGCATTCGTAAATGAATTGGCAATGATCTTTAATAAAATGGGGATTGACACTGTTGATGTTTTGGAAGCAGCTGGCACAAAATGGAATTTCTTGCCTTTTCGACCAGGGCTAGTTGGGGGGCATTGTATTGGTGTCGACCCATATTACCTAGCTCAGAAGGCTAAAAAAACTGGATATTACCCACAGATTTTATTGGCTGGCAGAAGGCTTAATAACAGCATAGGGCCTTATGTTGGTAGCCAAGTGGTTAAGCTTTTGATGAAAAAAGGAAAGGTAATCAGAGACTCTAAAGTGCTTGTTTTAGGTATTACTTTCAAAGAGAATTGCCCAGATATCAGAAACTCAAGAGTGATTGATATCATTCAAGAATTGAGGGAATTTGATGTAAATGTTGATGTTTTCGATCCTTGGGCTGAGTCCAAAGAAGTGAAGCATGAATATGGTTTAGACTTAGTTAGTGAACCTGAACTGGATTTGAAATCATACGATGGAATTGTGTTAGCCGTAGCGCACAATGAATTCAAGTCAATGATGCTACCTGAGAATGTTGATTCTGATTCAGTCATTTATGATGTAAAATCATTTCTTCCAAAAGAAACTATTACGGCTCGACTATAATGGCAAAAATATTAATTACTGGAACAGCAGGGTTTATAGGTTTTCATTTAGCCAAAAAGCTACTTGAAAGAGGAGATGAGGTGGTTGGCTTGGATTCTATAAACGACTACTACGACATCCGTGTTAAGCATGGGCGATTACTAGAAACGGGTATCGACCCTGAGGAAATTGAGTATAATAAACTAATTCAAAGCTCGAAATTCAAGTCGTATCGTTTCATACAGTGTCAATTAGAAGATGCTGAAAATCTGAATCGGTTGTTTGTGGCAGAGAAGTTTGACAAGGTGATTAATCTTGCCGCTCAGGCAGGAGTCAGATATAGTATTGAAAACCCAAAGGCTTATATTGATAGCAATATTGTGGGCTTTGTTAATATTTTAGAAGCTTGTCGCCATAACAAGGTAAAGCACTTATCATATGCGAGTAGCTCTTCAGTCTATGGTTTGAATGAAACTAGACCTTTCTCTACAAGCCACAATGTAGATCACCCTATAAGCTTATATGCAGCAAGCAAAAAGAGTAATGAGTTAATGGCTCACACCTATAGTCATTTGTTCAGCTTGCCTACCACTGGTTTAAGATTCTTCACAGTTTACGGCCCATGGGGAAGGCCTGACATGGCGTTATTTTTATTCACCAAGGCCATTCTGGATGGAGAGCCGATTCAGGTTTTCAACAATGGAGAAATGTCAAGAGACTTTACTTACGTTGATGATATAGTTGAAGGGGTTACTAGAGTAAATGATAATCCCCCAAAGGGTAATGAAAATTGGTCAGGTGAAAACCCTGATCCAGGTTCGTCTAAAGCACCTTACAAGATTTATAATATAGGAAACAATTCGCCAGTGAAACTGATGGATTTTGTTACGACTATTGAAAAAGCATTAGGTAAAGAAGCTGAAAAGCAATTTATGCCAATGCAGCCAGGTGATGTGTCCGCTACGTACGCTGATGTTCGAGATTTAATTGCTGATTTGGACTATAAACCAGAAACCTCCTTGGAATACGGAGTAGGAAAATTTATCGAATGGTACAAAGAATTTTATAAGAAGTAATAATGGAGCCAATTAGAATGGTTGACCTCTTAGGTCAGTATGCCAAAATAAAGGAAGAGGTAAAAACGGAAATTAATAAGGTTTTAGATAATGCTACATTCATCAACGGGCCTGTAGTTTCTGAATTTCAGAAGGATCTTGAAAATTATCTTTCCGTTAAACACGTAATTCCATGCGCCAATGGGACTGATGCGCTTCAGGTAATTATGATGGCCTATGATTTTCCGAAAGGTTCTGAAGTGATTGTTCCTTCGTTTACCTATGTGGCAACAGTAGAGGTTATTGCTCTACTGGGGTTGAAACCTGTATTTGTAGAAGTTTATCCAGACACCTTTAATATTGACATTGAGGATTTGGAAGCAAAAGTTACAGATGAAACCGTTGCTATTATTCCTGTTCATTTATATGGGCAATGTGCAGATATGGAGCGTCTAATGAGCGTTGCTAAAAAACATGAGTTAAAGGTTTTTGAAGATACAGCTCAAGCTATTGGAGCTGACTATACTTTCACAAACGGGAATGTTGTCAAAGCGGGAACGATTGGAGATGCCGGAGCAACTTCATTTTTTCCTTCTAAGAATTTGGGAGCATATGGTGATGGCGGAGCAATTATGACCAATGATGACGAATTGGCCTCTAGGTTAAGGATGATTGTTAATCATGGCCAAAGTGAACGCTATTATCACGATTCGATCGGAGTGAATTCTCGATTAGACAGTATCCAAGCTGCTATTTTGAAGGTCAAACTCAAGTATTTAGATGAGTATAATGAGGCTCGTCAACATGTTGCGGAAAGGTATAATGAAGCTTTTGCTGTATCAAATGATATTGTAACACCGAATACGGCTGACTTTACTAGTCATGTTTATCATCAGTACACTATTAAGTTGAAAGATGCCTCCAAGAGAAATGAGTTAAACAAGTTTCTTTCTGGTCAAGGCATACCATCAATGATATATTACCCAGTTCCAAATCATCTTCAAAAAGCCTACAGGTATTATGGCTATAAGGAAGGAGATTTTAGAATCACGGAAGACTTGTGCTCCAGAGTTATTTCTTTTCCTATTCATACTGAGATGGGAAGGGATCAACAGGAATTTATTATTGATAATGTTTTAGCATCCTTCTCTTTATAGTGGCAATTTGATCATTGGCTTACCAAAACTTGTTTACTCCGATCAAAAACTAGCATACAAATATTAGAAGGTTTATTGCTATTTCAGAATATTGAGTAAATTTGTTACTCAATATTGAGTCTAATGTGGGACTCAGGAGGCGAAGCTGTGCTTAGAGTATTACGTTAAGGACATTGGGGCTAGCTTTCAGTTTAAGATTTTCTTATTTAACAATGCTTGAAGCGCTTATTTCTTCAAAAACACGAATAAAACTATTGTTAAGGCTTTTCCTTAATCCAGACTCTAGTGCTTACTTACGGGGTTTGGCTGAAGAATTTAATGAAAGTACTAATTCAATTAGAATTGAGTTGAATAGGTTTGAAGAGGCAGGGATGCTAGATTCTGGTTTGGTTGGTAATAAGAAGGTGTTTAAGGCCAACAAAGCTTACCCTCTTTTTCAGGAAGTCAGAAGTATTCTTCTAAAGTATACTGGGCTTCAAGATGTAATTGACGAAGTAGTTGAAAAACTTGGGGATTTGAGCGAAGTATATCTTACTGGAGACCTGGCGCTTGGAAAGGATTCTGATATTGTAAGTTTAATAATTGTGGGGAATCCGGATCTACATTATCTTGTACAATTAATTCAGAAGGCTGAATCATTAATGCCTAAGAAAATTCAATACTTGGTATACTCTAACGAAGAAGCTGAATTAATGACTTTCGACCCAAATCAAAACCTATTAATTTGGCATGAATAATTCACAAAGAGTATATTGGACAGCTTTTTATACTAAGCCCCGTAACGAGAAGAAAGCGGCTGAGAGGTTAATTTCTAAGGGGTTTGATGTATACTGCCCTACTAGAACCGTGCTTAAACAATGGTCGGATAGAAAGAAGAAAGTAATAGAACCCGTGTTTACCTCATACCTGTTTGCCAAGGTTGATGAAGCTTGTCGATTAGAAATTTTGAAGGATTCCTCAATTGTTTCAAACGTAAGGTGGTTAGGCAAACCGGCTATTATTCAAGAGCAGGAAATTTCTGAAATTAAGTCCTTTTTAGAGGAGTTTCCTTTATCTGAACTGTCAGGTGAAAGCTTTCAGGTTGGAAGTCGGGTAAATGTTGACACTGGAGCTTTATCTGGCCAGTCGGGGGTAATTAGAAAGATTCAAGGGAACAAAGTCTTTTTGTTAATCTCAAATCTGGGGGTTGAGCTGAAAGCAGAGATGAGCATGAATCATTTAAGAAAAGTTGGCTGATTTTTAGCCTAGTCAAAATAGTATATATTTGAAGACTTTAAACAATTCTTGTTATTACAATATGATGAATACTAGTCACCAAAATTCCCAAAGAAAAATCAAAATTGGTTTAATGAAGCCTTCATTTTGCCTCCTACGAATATTGACTTTGGTGTTTATTATTATTTTTTCAGGGAGTGCTGTTGAAGCACAGTCTCTAGGAGGGATGGATTTGAAATCAGTTAAAGTTGACGAATTATCTGATGAACAGATCCTGAATTATATTAGGCAGGCTGAAGATCGTGGGTTAACGCAATCACAGCTTGAAGTGTTAGCAAGGCAGCAGGGGGTTTCAGAAAGTGAAATTTCAAAATTGAGAAGGAGAGTTGAAGCCTTGAGAAGTGGTGCCAATAATTCGAATGTTAGTTCAATTGATAAAAGGAGTTTACGAACTGAGTCTGTTGCTTTAGCCGATGATAATGTTTTCGGTGCACTTTCGGGTCAGGAAAATGCTAAACTAACAGAAAAACAGAAGAGAATATTTGGATTTGATTTGTTCCAAAAGAACAGCTTGACTTTTGCGCCTAATTTGAATTTGCCTACTCCAATGGATTATCAACTGGGGCCGCAAGATGTAATTGTAGTCGACTTATGGGGAGCTACTCAGGCATATTTTCAGTTTGAAGTTTCACCAGAGGGAACAATAAGACCAGAAAACTTGTCCCCCATCTATGTGAATGGGCTGACTATAGAAAACGCCTCGAAAAAAATTATTGATCGGTTAAGTCAAATTTATAATGGTATGAAACCTCAAGGCAATAATCCCTCAACTATATTTCATCAAATCAGTCTGGGTAACATCAGAACTATTAATATAGAGGTAGTGGGAGAAGTTGCTAAACCAAGTATGTATGCACTTCCTTCCCTCTCAACTGTATATACGGCTTTGCACGCAGCTGGAGGACCAACTGAAAATGGTACATTTAGGAAAATACGATTGATTAGGGATAATAAACTGCTATCGACTTTAGATATTTATCCCTTTATGACAAGCGGAATTCGTTCGGGCGATGTTCGATTGAAGAATGGCGATGTGATTATTGTTGAGCCATTTACTTCTAGAGTGGATTTAGATGGAGAGGTAAGAAGAACAGGACTTTTTGAGCTTAAAGAGCAAGAGAATTTTAATGATCTCTTACGCTATTCAGGAGGCTTTACTAGTAAGGCGTTTAAGAGTACAGTTACAATTAAGCGTGATGGAGATAGGGAGAGAGGAATTATTGATCTTGATAAAAAGGACTTTGCTTCGTTTAAGCCTAAGGATGGTGATTTGGTGGAGGTTAGTGCTATTTTGGATCGCTTTTCTAACCGTGTAATTATTAATGGTGCCATTTATCGTGAGGGTGAGTATGAGCTTTCTGATGATTTAACATTAAAGAACTTAATAGAGAAAGCAGGCGGGCTTAGAGGTGATGTAAATTTGTCTCGCATTTCAATTTATAGGACTAGTGACGATTTTTCACAATCTGTTATTCCAGTAGATTTAGCTGCTCTTATGAGTGGTGATATTGTAGACGTACCCTTATCAAGAGAGGATGTGGTTCAAATCACTTCGATTTATGACATTAAGGAAGAGTACTATGTCCAGATTACGGGTGAAGTCCTAGAAGGCGGGGTCTATCCTTTCTTTAAAGAAATGACTGTTCAGGATTTGATCATCCTTTCAGGTGGGCTTAAAGAGTCTGCTTCAGGAGCCTTAATAGAAATATCTAGGAGGAATCTCAATGGAAGTGTAAACGCGGCTGCTGAAATTATAAATATTTCTATAGATCAAGGCTTATCACTCACTTCTGAAGATAGAAATCAGGTACTAAAACCTTTTGATCAAATCTATATTAGAAAATCTCCTGGATACTCAATACAGCAGCAAGTTACGGTAGAAGGGGAGGCTCTTGCAACAGGTGTATATACAATTAGTAGAAAAAATGAAAAGATATCAGACATGATAAAAAGGGCTGGTGGATTGACGCCTTATGCTGATGCTTCTGGCGCTATTCTTATTCGAAAAACTGAGTTTTCAAATTTAAAATCTAATGATCAGGTCAGCCAGGAGTCTTTGCAGGAGTTGAGAAAAAAAGTACTCAATGATGAGTCTGAACTCAAGAATATTAGTCAGACTCAATTAATTGAACGGTTGAAAAAACTAGAAGAGAAAGTTGATACTGATACCCAAAACGACAGGGTTGGAAGTAAGTTAAAAAAGGATTTGATTCAAGATATCTCTGAACAAGACTCTTCGGTACGCAACATTGTGATTAAAGAGGAAGAGCCAGTTGCAATTGACTTACGGAGAATACTTAATGAACCAGGATCAAAATATGACTTGATAGTTAAAGAAGGTGATGTTATATCCATTCCAGGGAAGCTTGAAACCATTAGGGTAGCGGGAGAGGTTACTTCTCCATTGAATGTAAGGTTTGATGAGTCTTATAGTTTCAAGGATTATATTGAGCTTTCAGGTGGTTTTTTGATTAGCGCAAAAAAGGGGAGAAGCTATATACAATACCCAAATGGGGAAAGAAGGGGGGTAAAGAGATTTTTATTTTTTAAGAAATACCCAAAAGTACAAGCGGGCTCTACTATTTTCGTGAGTAGGAAGCCTGACCGAAAAGGAGTCTCTATTGGTGAAATTATAGGTATAAGTTCGAGTTTGGCTACCTTAGGGGTACTTGTATATCAAGTAATTAGATAATCTATTTTTAATGATATGACAAACCCAAATAAAAGCTTCAAAGAGGGTGAGATCGACTTATTCGTGATTTTTAAAAAATTATGGATCAAACGAAGGACAATACTGGTATTTACACTTTTTGGTGCTATAACTGGCTTATTAATTGCCCTATTTACTCCTAATACCTATACTGCATCTTCCACTTTTATTCCGCAAACATCCGATTCTAATTCATCAGGTTCTTTAGGGGGGTTGGCGGCTATTGCAGGAATTGATTTAGGCAGTTCCTCAACTGGCGGTGATATACCTCCTCAGCTCTATCCAAAGATAGTATCCTCAATCCCATTTCACCTTGAGATTTTGGGAACAGTTATTAATTGGGAAAATGGTAATGGGCGTTATGGAGATTATTTGCACAAAGATATAGATGATTCTTCTTCTTTAGATATTATTAATCTTAACAGCTTAGGAATAGAGCCTGACGGTAAGGATGTTTGGAATATTAGTGAGCTTGTTCACAGTCTAATCGAGAAATCAAAAAGTAATATAAAAATTGAAACAAACAGAGACGGGTATGTGAAGATTTCAGTGAATGATAAGGAGCCTCATGTTGCTGCACAAATAGCTAAGGCTGCTGAACAAGCATTACAACAAAGGATTATAGACTATAAGATTGCTAGTACAGAGCTTTTGTATGAGTTTACTAGAAACCAGTGGCTACAAAAGAGAGCGGAGTTTTATGGTATTCAAGATAGTTTAGCTCGTTTTAGTGATAAAAATCAGAATATCACTTCTTCTTATGCACAGAATGAACGTAAAAGATTGGAGACGCGCTATGATATATTGAATTCCGTGTATTCTGAATTATGGAGTCAAAAAGAACAGACTGCTCTACAGCTAAAGAGGGATACACCTATTTTTACTATTATCGATCCTGTTATCGTTCCAAATAGAAAATCTTCTCCTCAGCGTTTCGCAATAGTGTTATTGATTTCCTCATTAGCATTTGTCTTTTCTGCATCATACTTTTTTATTAAGGATGTGCTGTTAGTTCAAGCATGAGGCTCTTTTTAGACGGTACTGTCTGTGTTTCTTTTTATTGATTAGATGATATTTAATAATATTAAATTAACTTCCTTTATAAAGAATACGCTGACTCTTACCTTTGGGACGTTTGTTGCACAAGCATTGCCAATACTATTTTATCCTATATTAAGTAGGGTTTACTCGCCAAAGGAGTTTGGGGTATTTGCAATTGTAATGGCCATAGCACCGTTTGTGACTCTTTTCGCAAGTGGTTCTTACGAAAATGCAATCCTAATCACAAAGAACAAACGTGAAGAGGCTAATTTAATTGGTTTTATTCTGCTTAGAAGTACTATTGTAGTCTTAGTACTGTTGTTGCTATTGTATTTTATTGAAAGACCTCTTCTAGAGTGGTGGGATAAACAAGAGTTGCAACATTTACTCTATATCCCCATAATTGGAGCTCTGTTTACAGTTATTTATAACTGTTTTAATGAGTGGTGCGTGAAAAATAAGTACTTCTCAACATTGGCATGGAATAAAATAATTAACACCTCGAGCCTATCAATTGGTAAGTTAAGTTTCGGTTTGACGCCTATGATGTTTAATGGCTTAGTTATGGGGGATCTTATAGGGAAATTTATATCCTCGAGTGTTGCTATGTATAGAGCTATGACTTTGGGAGGAAAGTATTTTTTGGCTGTCAAATTCAAGTATTTTTCTTCTTTAAGGAGGAGGTATATTAAGTTTCCGAGAGTAATGTTGCCTGATCAGTTGCTGAATAACGTGGGGGCTTCAATGCACGTTTTCTTTGTGGCGGCTTATTTTGGGGATAGTGAATTAGGTCATTTGACAATGGCTATGTCTTTACTTTATGTTCCTGTTACAGTGATTAGTACCGCCATAAAGGATGTTTTTAGGCAAAAGGCTAACGAAGATTTCCAGACAAACGGTGATATCAGGTCGTTCTATTTAAAATTACTAAAGCCAATTGCAGCAGCAGCGGTATTTTTGGCGATACCAATATACTTTATCCTGCCGGATCTGTTCTCTTTTTTTCTAGGTAAAGAGTGGTCACCAGCAGGTTTTTATGCACAGATAATGTTACCTGTTTTTGTGACTAATTTCATAAGCATGTCTTTGGGAGGTGTTTTTGTCATTGTGAATAAAATGCAAATTTCACTTTATTGGCAGTTATACGGAATTGGAACAAGCATTATTTCGTTGCTAATTGGAGTTTATATTTTCAAAACATTTGAATATACACTAATATGTTTTGCAGTCGCCCGAACTAGTTCATATATACTTTACGCTATTTTGTCTTATTACTTTGCTAAGTCTTCGACTGGAGAAACATCATCTTGAACCTTCTAGAAACATATCATATTCCAACACCTCCTACATTAAAAATTAAGAAGGCTTGGATAATGACTTTTTTTGGAGTTGTGATTTTGAGGTTGCTATTGGATTTAGCTTATAGAGATGTGGTTTCTGTGGTTTTTGGATACTACAATTTCAAATATGAGCCATCAATAATATCGTTAATATATTCTTGGGTGTTTTTACTTGCGCTTTGTCCGTTGATTGTGAAAACTATCCATAGAGATACACTTTCTTCCAACATTTTATCGATTCTTATACTTATCTCTCTATTACCAACTTCTTCTCTAATCAGCTTTAATAGTTCATATTCACTTA
The DNA here is from genome assembly GCA_963977345.1 of uncultured Roseivirga sp. GTDB lineage: Bacteria > Bacteroidota > Bacteroidia > Cytophagales > Cyclobacteriaceae > Roseivirga. The sequence continues at coordinate 24,636 of CAXBPM010000002.1, read as the reverse complement.
CCTATATAATTTTTATATTTGTTTATTGGTTTTTGTTGCTTGTTTTTAATTTGAGAGTGCCAACAATTTTTCTCACGAGGAAACCAATAGTTAAATCATATATTCCTTTAGCTGTAATTAGTGTTATACTGTGCGGAGCTGTTGTTTATGCCTCCTGGAGATTTACAGGGTTTAGATTTCATTTTGGTCTTATAGATGTATATGATATTCGCTCAGATGCAAGGGAATATTCGGGACCAGTGCTCTTGGGGTATTTAGTTACAGCAGCCGACAATATACTTCCTGTTTTATTGATTTTTTTTTTAGTAGAGAAAAGGTGGACGCTTGCAATATTAATGGTAGTAATCATACTATTGAATTTTGGAATTTCTGCAGTTAAAATGATCATGTTTTATCTTGCTTTTACGTTGCTGTGTTACGTCTTTATTAGATCCGCTAGAGTTTTTAGAAAATCTGTATGGTTTCTTTCTTTTTTTGTGTCTGTTTGTATACTGGAATTTGAAATTTTTAGGACAGCAATCTTGACCAATTTTTCCCTATTTCGAATATTCTTTATACCTTCAAAGTTGCACTCTTTATATTTTGAATACTTTTCAACGCGAGAGCTAGATTTTTTCAGGCAATCAGCATTGAGGTGGCTATTTAACTCCCCCTATGAAGAGAATATTCAATTCTTGATTGGAGAGTATGATATAGGCGACTTCACTGCAAGGGCCAATAATGGTCTCTTTACGGATGCCTACTTGAACCTTGGATTTATCGGAGTGATATTATACCCTTTGTTTCTGACTCTATTATTAAAGATTTTAGAGGGTTCGGCAAAAGGTTTGGACGTACGAATATTATTTGTTGTATCAACTACTACTACTTTTGTCTTACTAGGGGTTTCTATTACTACAGCCCTACTTACTTCGGGTGTTTTTCTACTCATTCTAATTATGTACCTCTTTCCCAGAAGGGCTATGTTGGATAAAAATTCAATAGTGTTATAAGTATGAAGGTTTGTCATGTTATCAGTGGGTATTATCGCAACGACCCTAGGGTGTTTCAGCGTCAATGTAAATCGTTACATAGTGCAGGAATGGATCTTTGTATTCTAACAAATGATGGGTTGCCTAATGAGATCTTAGATGAAATTGAAATCTTTTCCACAGAAAAAATTTGGAATAATAGGCTGAAAGTATTGCTATTCGCTTATTTTCAGTTTATTAATGAAGCCATTAGTATCGATGCAGATGTATATCAATTGCATTCACCAGAATTAATTACACTTGGTTTAGCCCTTAAAAGAAAAGGAAAGTTAGTAGTCTATGATGCACACGAAGATTTACCGAGGCATATTCTAGAAAAGGATTGGTTGCCAAAAGTTGTTAGACGCCCAATTTCCAATTTTATTGAAGCTTTTATGCATTGGTCTTTGAGCAGATATGATGGGATAGTTTCCCCGCATCATCATGTCGTTGATAATTTATCCCACATTAACAACAATACCGTTTTAATAACAAATTTTGCAAAAGTTGTACCTTCAATTGATGTCTCACGTTCATCATTTTTAAAGAGAGAGAGGATCATTTGTTATTCAGGTACAGTTTATTTGCATAGTAACCAATTTTCAGTTTTAGATTCAATAGCAGCGATTGCCAATGTGAGATATCAAATTGCGGGTTTCATGGATGAGTCAATGTTACATAAAATGTCCCAACATAGAGCATTTGGTAAAGTCGATTACTTGGGCCGTATCCAATGGGAGGAGCTGAAGGATTTTTATCATAAGGCTATAATTGGGCTAGTCATTATTGATTATAAAATGAATTTGGGCTCTAAACGAGGCACATTCGCTGTGAATAAACTTTTTGAATATATGGAGGCTGGATTACCCGTTATCTGTAGTGATTATGACTTATGGAGAGAAATAATTGAGAAGTATGAATGTGGAATCTGTGTTGAACCTGGAAATATCTCAGAACTTAAAAGTGCAATAGACTATCTATTGAATAATAAAGACAGGGCTTATGAAATGGGTCAGAGAGGGAGGAAGGCCGTTTACGAGGAATATAATTGGAAAACTCAAGAAGGCCCGTATGTTGAAATGTTTAAAGACCTTTACTACGGAAAATAGAATATTAGAGGGCGTTATTATACATGATAATGCTCTATTAAATTAAAATTTAAGAATGAAAAAAGCATTTATTACAGGGATTACAGGGCAAGATGGTTCTTATTTGACTGAATTTCTCCTTGAAAAGGATTATGAGGTACATGGAATTATTAGGAGATCCTCTGTTTTCACTACCTCAAGGTTGAGAAAGGATGTTTGGAATCATCCAAATTTCCACACTTACCATGGAGACTTAGCCGATTCAAGTAATTTACATCGCTTGATTAATAAGATAAATCCTGATGAAGTCTATAATTTGGGAGCACAATCTCATGTCGCAGTTTCCTTTGACGTGCCAGAGTACACAGCAGAAGTTGATGCCGTTGGAACTATTAGATTACTTGATGCCATCAGAGATATGGGGGTGAACACCAAGTTTTACCAAGCATCAACCTCCGAACTGTTCGGAGGTTTGCCTGGGACAGCGCCACAGTCTGAAAAAACCCCATTTTATCCCAAATCCCCATATGGTGCAGCAAAACTTTATGCATACTGGGTAACGGTCAATTATAGAGAGTCATACGGGCTATATGCCTGTAATGGGATTCTATTCAATCATGAATCACCACGAAGGGGCGAAACTTTTGTGACAAAAAAAATTACGCAGGCGGTCTCCAAAATTCATAAGGGAGAACAAGGCATGATCCGCCTGGGAAATTTGGATGCCAAAAGAGATTGGGGCTATGCCAAAGATTACGTTGAAGGGATGTGGCTTATGCTGCAACAAGATAAGCCTCAAGATTTCGTAATTGCAACTGGTGAGACACACAGTATAAGAGAGTTTGTAGAAAAGGCATTTGCTTATGTTAATGTTAATATTGAATGGAGAGGCGAAGGCGACTCTGAAGAAGGAATAGATAAAGTTACTGGTAGAGTGCTTGTTAAGGTGGATCCAAAATATTACAGACCAGCTGAAGTAGAATTGTTATGGGGAGATCCATCATTTGCGGAAAAGGAATTAAATTGGAAACCCAAAACCTCGTTTGATGAACTTGTGCAAATCATGATGAAGTATGATCTCGAGTTCAAGGAATACGGGTTTGACTAAAAGAAAAAAAATGTACAACGATTTTAAAGTAGAAGAGTCAAAAATTTTTCAGGAGGTTAAAATAATTACCCCTGATGTGTTCCGTGATTCAAGAGGTGGTATTTATACTAGTTATATAGAAGACTTCTTTAACAGTAATCCTATTAACCTTAGGTTTAAGCATGACAAGTTAGCTCAAAACAGGAATGGAGTTTTAAGAGGTATTCATGGAGACTTTAAGTCTTATAAAATGGTGACTTGTTTGCATGGTGAAATTTTTCAAGTAGTAGTTGATTATAGAGAAGAATCGGAGACGTTCTTGAAATATCAAACATTTATTATGAACCATAATGAGCCAAAGCAAATATTGATTCCACCAGGTTTTGGAAATGCATTTTTAGTACTTTCAGATTATGCATTGTACAATTATAAGCTTTCTTATGAGGGACAATACAACGATTTCGATCAACAGTTCACAATCAAATGGAATGATCAAAGGCTAAATATACCATGGCCTAACAAAACACCTATTTTATCAAACAGAGACCAATAAGTATGGAACAAATTAAAGATAAGCAAGACAATCTTCTTTGTATAGTATATAGAGATAGTGACTGGACAGAGGGGTTAAACTTCATAACTGATAACCCATTGTTTATTCAAGTGGGATCTTGGTGGTATCAAGGCGGAAAAAGGCTTGCCAAACATAAACACAATTTAGTACCGAGAGAGGCAAATATTACACAGGAAATGGTGTATGTTAAATCTGGTTCGATGAAAGCAACAATCTATGATCAGGAAATGGAGTTTGTTTCGGAGCTTGTTTTGAAGACCGGTGATTTAGCTATTATGGCCTACGGAGGGCATGGTTATGAGATACTTGAGGACAATACAAAAATCATCGAAGCCAAAAATGGCCCTTTTGTAAGTGTGGAGGTGGACAAGGTTAAGTATGAATGAAAAATCTAGGATAAAAAATTTATTAATTTTACGATTAATTTTTTCATTTAACTAATAATAATTGAAACCTTAAAATATGTTTATTTATGTCGTATACTGATGTAGAATATAAATTTAAGAATGTAGGTAAAAATGTACAAATAGGAAAGAACGTGTATTTTCGATACCCTGAAGAAATTTCAATTGGAGATAACGTGATAATTGATGATTTTTGTTACTTCACGACTGCACTTGTCATTGAAGATTATGTCCACATTGGCCCTCAGTGTACAGTTATAGGGGGGCGGAATTCAAAATTGCATATGGCCGCTTTCTCAGGCTTATCAGCTGCTTGTCGGATTATTTGTGGTTCAGATGATTATACAAGGGGATTGACAAATCCAAATATTCCAATAGAATTTAGAGGAAAAACAAAAGTTGGAATGGTGAAGATTGAAAAGCATGCTGTCTTGGGAACAAATACAGTCGTCCATCCAATGATTACAATTGGCGAGGGGGCTGCAACTGGAAGTCTTACGTTGGTTACAAAGAACTTAGATCCATGGAAAATATATGTAGGGTCACCAGCATCAATTTTTAAGGCTAGAGATAAGGATCTGATATTAAAACTAGAAAGGGAATTTCTTGGTTTAAAATGAAGCAGTTGGTAAGGAATGTAAAAATAGTTGGTACAGGATCGTTTGTGCCGGAAAAAGTGTACACAAATGAGTACCTTGCAAGTATTCTCCCAACAGATGCTGAATGGATTTTTAAGAATTTAGGGATCAAGGAGAGAAGAATTGCAGGCAATAATGAAGCAACTAGTGATCTTGCTTCAAAGGCTGCTATTTTGGCTATTGAGGATGCGGGGTTAGAGGTGGGTGATATCGACTTAATTATTGTAGCAACTGCCACTCCTGATAGATTGGCTCCTTCAACTGCAACAATTGTACAAGACAAAATTAGAGCCTATAATGCCGTTGCGTTCGATATATCAGCGGTGTGTAGTGGCTTTCTATTCGGAATGTCAGTTGCTACCCAATTCATATCTACAGGAGTATATGAGAACGTACTGGTGATTGGTGCAGATACCTTTTCTAAAATTACGGATTGGTCTCATAGAGATGCTGTGTTTTTTGGCGATGGAGCTGGTGCAACTGTTTTTTCATTTGGTAAGTCTACAGAAGAAGGCTTTCTCGCATCGAGGCTCTATTCGGACGGAAGGGGAAAGTGGAATTATACAATACCCGCTGGAGGTTCGGAGATACCCACAACCGAAGAAACAGTTAAAAATGGCTTGCATTTCTTTCAAATGAATGGGAGAGCGGTTTACGATACTGCAACGCGTGTACTTCCAGAGGCAATAAACCAAGTTTTAATGGACTCAGGGCTTACTATTGATGAAATTGATGTTATGATTCCTCATCAACCTTCTATTAAAATCCTAGAAAAAACAGCGGAGCTTATTGGTCTTCCTTTTGATAAAGTAAGGACTAATATGGATAAATATGCCAATACAAGTGGAGGCACAATTCCAATTTTGTTGGACGAGGTTAAAAAATCGAATAATCTCAAAAAAGATGATATTATTTTATTTGCTGCTGTTGGTTCTGGTTGGACCTACGGTGCGGCAATTTTGAAATGGTCTTAAAATATAATTGAAGAAAATATGATTGTTATTTCTGGCGCTTCTAAGGGAATTGGAAAGTACTTACTCGAGAAATTTCATTCTCAAAAACGGGATGTGATTGGTTTGTATAATAATACCGAACCGAACGAGTTTAAAGACCTATATCATCAGGTTGATATTACTACTGAGAGTAGTGTTTTAAATTTTATTGAGAAAAATGAGTTTTTGCTAAACGATGTAGTACTCATCAATTGTGCAGGGACTAATTATAACAGTATGTCTCACAAATTTGATTACACTGAGTGGAAAAATATTTTTGATGTAAATACACATGGAACGTTTTTATTAGTCAAACATTTTTTGCCTTTGATGCGGGAACAAAAATATGGACGCATTATCAATTTCTCATCTGTGGTCCCACAAATTGGCACCATGGGAACAGCGGCCTATGCAGGATCAAAATCGGCTCTTTGGGGTATAACTAAGGTTGTTGCAAAGGAAAATGCATCGAAAGGCATTACAGTCAATAGTCTTAATTTAGGATACTTTGATATTGGGATGATCGCTGAAGTACCTGAAAAAGTGCTTAACTCAATTATTGATATGATTCCAAAAAAGGAACTTGGAGATCCAATAAACATCCTTAACGCTGTTGATTTTTTAATAAATTCAAATTATATAACTGGGACATCAATTGATATTAATGGAGGGCTTTTCTAGACGATGGAAAAAATATTAGTATCTGGTGGGACTGGGTTTGTGGCAAAACATCTAATAGAATTTTTAAGAGAAAATAATTACGATGTCTGGTTTTTCTCACGAAATAAACATAATGATCCAAAATCTTTTCAGTTCGATTTCACACAATCGGAAGAAATAGGGAGAGCACTAAAGGGTCATAATTTTGATATTATAATTCATGCAGCAGCACATATCCCTGAACCAGAAAACAAAAAGGATATTGACATATGTCAAAATGTAAATTTTAATGGGACATCGCATTTATTGCATTATGCCGTTTCGAATAATATAAAAAAGTTTGTTTACTTATCTTCGATCTCTATTTTTAACGGTTCCCGTGAAAGCTTAATTGACGAAGAATCGATTCCATGTCCAATTAGTGATTATGCGAATAGTAAATTATCTGCTGAGTACCTGTGCAAGTATTTTGTGGATACTTATAGTTTACAAATTCCTATATTAAGAATTGGAACTGTTTACGGGCCTGGGATGAATGAAAGCAGAATGATAAATTATTTCATTAATAAATGCGAAAATAACGAGTCAATTGATGTTTACAATGCTAATATGAGGCTTCACACTATATATATTAAGGATGTAGTTAATGTGATTTCTAAGATAATGCATGAGAATTATGGGGTCTATCACTTGGTAGAAGATTCCTTGACAAAGGAAGAGATTGTAAAAATAATTGCAAGATGCTCTCAAAGTACCTCGGAATTATCCTTTAAGGAAAATACGGATACATATCAAATGATCTTTTCAAAATTGAAATTGAGGAGAATTTTGAATCATGAAAATGTACCGTTTCATGATTTTGAATCAGGTACTAAGGATTTTTTAAAACAATAGTAATGAACAAAGTAGTAATAATAACAGGTGGGGGTGGTGCAATTGGAAGTGCAACAGCTAGACTATTTTCAGAGAATAATTATAAATGTGCAATTGTTGATATAGATAAAGAAAATGCTCTTGGTACAATTGCTGATTTAAATAATTCTCAGGAACATGATTATTTTGTCGCAGATGTTTCTGTCCCAAAAAGTATCAATGATTTAGTAGAAAGTGTAATTAAGCAATTTGGCCGTATTGACGTTTTAGTAAATTTGGCAGCCACTAATAGGAAAAGCTTTAGTCAGACAGACAATATAGAAGAGAGATGGGATAAAACAATTGATAACGATTTGAAATCTGTTTATCTTCTTTCTGAAAGAATTGTTGTAGAAATGGCAAAAACAGGTGGGGGAGCTATTGTGAATATTGGATCTATAGCTGGTGGGTTTTTAGGAAGTCATACTATTCCCTATTCAGCTGCAAAGGCTGGTATTTTAGCTATAACAAAATCTCATGCAAGAATATATGGCGCACATAATATTAGAGTTAATTGCATAGTACCAGGAATTATTGACACCGCAATGGTCCATGATTCAGTAGCACAAAAGGAAGATAATTACTTCAATGTTATAAAAGAAAATACACCCTTAAAAAGATGGGGTAAAGTGGATGAGATAGCCGAGGCTATTTTTTTTGTAGGTTCTAACAAATGTGAATTTATGACAGGAGCATCAATAATGATTGATGGTGGTGCAACTCTAACTTTGGGGCCTAGATTAGATGAAATGCCACCTTTCAAATGGGAGAAATGGACGCCAAATTTGTAAATAGAAGAAAATTATGATGATCAAAAATATTCCACAAATGGAACCTTGGTTCGGTGATGAAGAACGCATGGCAATTGATAAATATATGGCTGCTGGCGGTTGGATTACAGAATTTAAAGAGACTCAGGCATTTGAAAAGGCTTTAACATCTTTCACTGGAGCTAAACATGCTATTGTAGTCAATAATGGCACTGTTAGCCTCACCGCTGCGGCTTTGGCATTGGGGATTGGAGCAGGGGATGAGGTGATTGTACCAAACTATACGATGATTGCTACACCGAATTCTATAAAGCTTCTTGGAGCGATTCCAGTTTTTGTTGATGTAGAGCCTACGAGGTTATGCATAGACTTGGCTTTAGTTGAAAGGGCGATAACTCCCAAAACGAAGGCAATCATGCTTGTAAGTGCTAATGGGAGATCTCCTTTGGAAGGAATAGAAGCTTTTGAGGCTTTATCTGAGCGAACGGGTATTCCGATAATCGAAGATGCTGCCCAATCTCTAGGGTCATATTATCCTGATGGAAGGCATATTGGATTGGCTGGCGCTGTTGGAAGCTTCTCTTTTTCAGCTCCTAAGATCATTTCAACTGGTCAAGGAGGGGCTCTTATTACCAATGATGATGAACTTGCATCTACCATAAGAAAAATTAAGGATTTTGGTAGATCTGGTGGAGGTAATGATGTTCATGATACTTTCGGTATTAATCTCAAGTTTACTGACTTACAGGCAATATTGGGCTTGGAACAAATGAAAAAATTGCCATTTCGAATAAATCGGAAAAAAGAGATTTATAATTTGTACAAAAAACTACTTAAGGATTGTGCTCAGGTAAAGTTCTTTGATCAAAGGATAGAAAACACTGCACCATGGTTTATCGATGTGGTGGTGAACGATAGGGATCAATTACAATCCTTCTTGAAAGAAGAAGGTATTGGCACTCGAACAATGTATCCACCTATAAATAAACAACTTGCCTATTCAGTTCAGGCAGACTGCCCTGTTTCCAACATGGTAGGTGAAATGGGACTCTGGCTACCTTCTGCGGCACAGTTGAGTGATATAGATATTACATATATTTGTGACAAAATAACTTTGTTTTATAATCAAGCTTAGTATTTTAGTAAAATTTCATCAACTAATATGATCAAGAAAGTTACCGATGAGAATGCAATATTAGTGGTTTCATGCGATGCTTATAAAGATTTATGGAAACCGTTTTTTCATTGTTTTTTTAAGTATTGGCCTGATTGCCCCTTTCCTATTTTTCTTGCTTCGAATTTTGAAAAATTTGATGATGATAGAGTAAACTCAATTTGTTATGGTGAAGACCTCCATTATTCAACTAACTTGATTAATATAATGGCTCATATCCAGAGTCCATCAATTTTGTTGTGGTTTGAGGATGTGTTTATTGAATCAAAGATTGATAACGCAAGGTTTTTGAATATTATTAAGCTGGCTAAGACCAATAATGCAGGATATTTGAAATTAACCGTTGATCTGCCTGTTGTATATGTCAAAGACAAGAGTCAGGAAATCGGCATTATTCCTAAAGGGGTGAAGTATCGGTCAGGGATTGGTCTCGCATTGTATAAAAGGGAGACCCTGATTAATCTGCTTGAACCAGGTTTGAGTGCATGGCAGCTTGACCAGAGTGGTATTTCAAATTTACTGGATGATAAATTTATGGCCCTGACACAGCAATCACTGAATAATCCCCCTCTGAGGGTGCTGAATGGCGTGATTAAAGGAAAGTGGGCATATGGTATTCCATCCTTTTTGAGAAAAGAGGGATTGGCGGATTGTATTTCAGGTCGAGAAACACAGTCTTTTTGGAGCGCAGCCTATGTCAGGTTATATCTTTTTAGAAGCTACCTGTTTGTTAAGCTCAAGATTTATTGGAGAGAAAAGAATAGTGTTTAATAGTATAAAAGATAACTTGATTTTGTGTGGTCAATATTAAACATCTGTAGTGGATATGACTGGGGCTAAACTGATCCAACTACCTAAAATTGAGGATAATAGAGGAAATCTTTCATTTTTCGAAAGTAGTCAACACATTCCGTTTAAAATTCAAAGAGCATACTGGATATACGATGTTCCTGGGGGGCATAGTCGTGGAGGACATGCGTTTAAAAAACAGCATGAATTTATAATTGCCATGTCTGGAAGTTTTGATGTCAATATTGATGATGGTTTTGAAAAGAAAGTATATTCTTTAAATAGGTCTTATTATGGATTATATTTGCCTGCAGGTTTATGGAGGGAAATGGATAATTTTTCAACAAACTCATTAGCCCTTGTGGTAAGTTCTACTGAGTATGATGATGAGGACTATATAAGGGGATATTCAAGTTTTCTAGACTATAAAGGAAATGCAAAATAGTACTGTATATAATTGCAATATAATAGCGCTTAATAGAATACATAATAGAGCTGGTAATATCACTATTCTAGAAGGAGAAAAGGACATACCATTTTCTATTGAACGCATTTATTATTTGTATGACGTTCCTGCGAATGAAGAAAGAGGAGGTCATGCTCACAAAGGGCTTTATCAATTGATTGTCGCGGCCAGCGGAAGTTTTACTATTACGTTGAATGACGGAAATGTGAAAAGATCGTTTATCCTTAATCATCCGAGTCATGGGCTGTTGGTCATCCCTGGCATCTGGCGTGAACTGGGGGACTTTTCATCTGGTTCAGTATGCCTCGTATTGGCTTCAGCATTATATGATGCTGATGATTATATTCGAGATTTTGATACGTTTTTGACTTATAAAAAATGATCCACCCTCTATCAGACTGCCAAGCATTACATGTTCCTACAAGTACAAATGTCTGGCAATATGTTGTTGTTCTTCCAAAGGCTATTATAGGTGAAAATTGCAATGTTTGTGCTCACTGTTTCATAGAGAATGAAGTACGAATTGGGAATAATGTTACAATAAAGTGTGGTGTATACCTTTGGGATGGAATCACAATTGAAGATAATGTACAAGTTGGCCCCAATGTTACCTTTACCAATGATAAATATCCACGAGCAAAACAAGAATTCGTGCTTCAAGAAACGCGTATAAAAAAAAACGCTTCCATTGGAGCTGGTAGTATTATCCTAGGTGGTGTTACCATTGGAGAAAATGCTATGATTGGGGCGGGTAGTGTTGTGACAAAGGATGTACCGGATAATGAATTATGGTTTGGGAATCCTGCGAGGGAAAAAAAAAAAATTGTGATATAGTATGATTCCATTCCTTGACTTAAAAAAAATAACAGAACGACATTCTGATGAGATATTAGAATCAATTTCTAAAGTCGTTACTTCTGGTTGGTACCTTCAAGGTAATGTAACACAAGAGTTCGAGAGAAATTATGCAACCTATATAGGTTCTAAAAACGCTATTGGAGTAGCAAATGGGCTGGATGCCTTGAGGTTAATTTTTAAGGCATATATAGAACTAGGAATTATGGCTGAAGGGGACGAAATCATTGTTCCAGCTAACACATATATCGCTTCGGTCTTGGCCATTACCGACAATAGATTAGTTCCAGTATTTGTGGAGCCAGATTTTGATACTTTACAAATTGATGAAAACAGAATTGAAGCTTGTATCACCTCTAGGACAAGAGGAATAATGATAGTTCATCTTTATGGTAGATGTGCTTACACAGAAAAAATAGGTGCTATTTGCGACCAATATCAACTTAAACTAATAGAGGATAACGCTCAGGCTCATGGCTGCATTTATAAAGAAATGACCACTGGTGCAATTGGTGACGCTGCTGGACATAGTTTTTATCCTGGAAAGAACTTAGGCGCTTTTGGGGATGCAGGAGCAGTAACCACAAATGATAATATCTTGGCGGAAACCATTAGAGCGCTTGCTAACTATGGATCGAAGGAAAAGTATGTCAATGAATACAAAGGGCTAAATAGCAGACTCGATGAAGTTCAAGCAGCGGTTCTTAATGTAAAATTGAAATACTTAGATGATGATACCAAGGCGAGAAGAAATATTGCAAGAATATATATTGAGGGTATTCATCACAAGGAGATAAGAATACCAAGGGTTGATGACTGGAGAGGGCACGTTTTTCATCTGTTTCCCATTTTTACACAAAAGAGGATGGAGCTACAGACCTATCTTAAAGAAAACGGAATTCAAACCTTAATACATTATCCGATTCCTCCCCATAAGCAGAAATGTTATCAAGAATACAATCACTTAGAGTTTCCAATTTCTGAAAAAATCCATGAAGAGGAGTTGAGTTTACCTATAAGTCCCGTATTGACCGAAGAAGAGGTAGCTACCATAATTGAAGTGATAAATAAATGGTAAATATGATCTAGCACATTTGCTCATTCAGGCAGTATTCACTCCTCTGTTGTTCTTTTGTTTTAAGAAATGGGATAAACTGGAATTCAGACCAATTACTGAGCAAGGCAAGAAGTGCGAAAGGGTACCGCAACTATGAATTCTTTTAAGATATAAACCGCCAATTGATGATGAATAGAGCTAGCGAGAATATCGTGATAATTGACTATGGCATGGGTAATATTGGGTCAATCAGTAATATGATTAGGTATCTTGGAGGAAAAGCCACAGTAAGTTCTGAAATAGACGTGATTCAAGCTGCTGATAAACTTATCTTACCAGGTGTTGGTAATTTTGACAAGGCCATGAATAATATCAATAGTCTTGGACTGTATGATGTTATCAGGGATATGGCGTTAGTACGAAAAATACCTTTCCTTGGTATCTGTTTGGGAATGCAGATTATGTGTAACTCCAGTGAGGAGGGAGAATTGAAAGGATTATCCTTAATAGACGCCAGTGTCAAAAAATTCCCTTTCACAAAAGGAAGTCCACTTAAAGTACCACATATGGGTTGGAATAAGATTAAGATAGAAAAAGGCTCTCGTGTATTAGAGCACTTGGATGATAATTCGCGGTTCTATTTTGTGCATTCTTATTATGTTCAATGCGATAAACCAGATGACATCTTATCCCTTACAAATTATGGTCTTTCATTTGTATCTTCATTTCAGTCAGAAAATCTCATTGGTGTTCAGTTTCACCCCGAGAAAAGTCATAAATTTGGAATCTCATTGTTTAAAAGTTTTTTAGAAAATCTCTGATGTCTAGAACACGCGTAATACCTTCTTTATTAATGAAAGATGGTGGTTTGGTAAAAACGATTAAATTCTCAAAAGAGAGATATGTAGGTGACCCTATTAATGCTGTAAGGATATTTAATGAAAAAGAAGTTGATGAGTTAGTTCTTTTGGATATAGGACTCTCTAAAAAAAGGGAAGAGCCTAACTTTGAGAATATAGAAGAGATAGTTTCTGAGGCTTTTATGCCTATTGGTTACGGTGGTGGTGTTAGTAGCCTCGCTCATATAGATAGGCTTTTCAAAATTGGGATAGAGAAAGTGGTTATTAATACGGCTGCATTTGAAGATGAGCAGCTAATTTATAAAGCATCAAAGATTTACGGGAACCAAAGCGTAGTTGTGTCGATTGACGTGAAGAAAAGCATTTTCGGAAGCTATAATGTTTACTCTTGTGGTGGAACACGGAAAGAGAAAATTAGCCTCGAAGATGCTGTTCTTAAGTTTCAAGAGCTCGGTGCTGGAGAGATCATTGTCAACAGTATAGATCGCGATGGAACAATGTCAGGGTATGACATTGATTTAATAAGAAAGCTGACCTCAGGATTAGAAATCCCATTGGTTGCACTTGGTGGCGCCAGGAATGTGAACGACTTTGTTTCTGCCGTTAATGCTGGAGCGTCTGCTGTGTCTGCGGGTTCAATGTTCATTTTTCAAGGTGTACATAGGGCAGTATTAATTAGCTACATTGATGGTGAGGAGCTGGAAACGGAACTCAATAAGTGAAATATTTTAGATCAAACTAAGTGGATAAGAACAAAACAATTTGTAGTAGGTGTGTAATGGATAGTACGGCCTCCGAAATAACATTTGATGAACAAGGTGTTTGTAGCTTTTGTAGACATTATGATGAAGTTCTTGTTAAGGATCTTTTTTCTGATAGAGATGGAGGAGAGAGATTAGAAAAGTTAATTGAGGAGATTAAGCATCGTGGTAGAAATAGTGAGTATGATTGCTTGATTGGACTGAGTGGAGGTGTCGATAGCTCCTATGTGGCCTACTTAATTAAGGAAAAATACGGTTTACGAGCCTTTGCGGTGCACATGGATAATGGGTGGAACACGGAGTTGGCAGTTGCCAATGTGGAGCAAATTGTTAAAAGATTGAATATTGATTTGCATACAGAAGTGTTAAACTGGAAAGAGTTTAGAGATATTCAGACATCTTTTTTGAAGTCTTCAATTTCCAATATCGAAATCCCAACAGATCATGCAATATGGGCTCTACTTATTAAGACTGCGGGAAAGATGAAGATTCCATATATTATTGCTGGCAATAATGTAGCTACAGAATCGATCATGCCAGAGTCTTGGCTCTATGGTTCTAAAGACTCTAAACTTATTCGTTCAATTCATAAAAAATTTGGTCAAGTGAAGATGAAAACTTATCCTCACTTGACTACATTTAATTATGTGGATTATCTATTAATTAGAGGTATTCGATGGGTGCCAATTTTGAATTATATTCCGTATGTTAAGTCTGATGCTAAGCAACTATTAATGGATGAACTGGGCTGGCGAGATTATGGAGGCAAGCACTATGAGTCTATATTCACTAGGTTTTTTCATGCCTATTATTTGCCAGAAAAATTTGGCTATGATTTGCGCAAATCGTATTGTTCTGCCCTAGTTTGTTCTGGACAAATGAGTCGTGATGAGGCGCTGAAAGAAATTGAACAACCACCAGCACCTGCTGATCTAATTAGGAATGATAGGGAATATGTCATGAAAAAATTGGGGTTGACAGATGATGAATTTACTAAAATTATGAAGGCACCAAATAGGACTCATGAAGATTATGGCAACAATGAGCGACTCTGGAAAAGGTTTCATAATTTGATTCAAATAGCGCGAAAGCGAATTACCCGTGTTGGTTAAACATAGAGGAGGTTCTAAATTGTTGCTATGAACAAGAGAATTTGGTTGGTTAACCCTGCTGTGATGCCGCCAAAATATGAGTCACGCATTCAGACTTTAAAAAGGGCTCAATATCTAATGGAGTTAGGTTATGATGTTATTGTGGTTGGGGGTAGTTTCCTACATAATACCGATATCAACCTCATTGAAGATGGTGATCGATATAAGCTGGCACAGTATGGCAAATTGAAATTCATTCATATTTTAACGAAAAACTATAAGGGGAATGGACTATGGCGTTTTTATAATTTGTTTGAATTCCATCTACGACTGTTCTTTCTTGCCAAGAAGCTCCCGAAGCCGGATATTATTTCTTTAGTTGCAGCAGTACCTTTTTGCAACATTACCTACTTTCTTGCAAAGAAGCTAAATGCAAAATTCACAATTGATATTGTAGACTTGTGGCCTGAATCCTTTTTGGCATTTGGTCTAGTTTCCAAAAATAATCCTTTTTTAAAGCTATCATACTTGGCTGAAAAATGGCTATATGAAAGAGCAGAAAAGATTGTTTTCTCAATGGAAGGAGGAAGTGACTATATAAGAGAGAAAGGATGGGATATTTTTAGTGGTGGGGAAATTGACTTGAATAAGGTTTATTACATAAATAATGGTGTTGATATAGCAGAATTTGATCACAACAAGGAACACTTTAAAATTGATGATTCTGACTTAGAAGATGATGAAACTTTTAAAGTTATATATTTAGGTTCAATTAGGTTGGCTAACGATATTAAGCAGCTTGTAGATGCTGCCGCTATTCTCAAAGGAGAGAAAAATATAAAGTTTTTAATCTATGGTGATGGGGATGATCGGTCAAATTTGGAGGATTATTGTAAACGGAATAAAATATCCAATGTTATTTTTAAGCAGAAATGGGTTGAAATAACTTATGTCCCCTATATTCTTTCCAAGAGTTCATTGAACGTATTGAACTATAAAAATAGTTCAATATTTCGATATGGCGGAAGTCAAAGCAAGTCGTTTCAATATATGGCTAGTGGTAAACCTATTATATCTAATATTGAGATGAACTATTGTCCGATAGCTAAATATAAAATTGGAGTGGCTAAGGTTTTTGCGAGCCCTGAGGAATATGCAGAATCCATTTTGTCCATTGTAAGAATGGATAAAGATGATTATCGGGAGTTATGTGTGCGTTCAAGAAAGGCTGCTGCTGACTATGATTATAAGAAATTAACCAATAAGTTCAATGAAATGCTTTTAGCGAAGGACTGAACATATGATTAACTAAATTAATCATTGGATATTCTTTAAACCCAATGATTAATTTAAAGCGAATGGCTTTTTGTGCCTAACAATCTATTACTGAAATAATATGTACTCTATTAAGGATTATTTTGAACAGACAGTAACCTTTGACCAGAGATCAGTAGATGCTTTCGGGCAAATTTCTGGTGACAACAACCCTATTCATTTTGATGATAACGCGGCAATTGCTGCAGGTTTTAAAAGTAAAATTATTCATGGTTTCCTTTCTGGGTCCATTATATCAAAAATTATAGGAACTGATTTCCCTGGTACGGGGTCAATTTATCTTGGTCAGAATCTTTCGTTTAGAAGGCCCATGTTTGTGGGGGTTGAGTATTTGGTAAGAGTGGAGATTTTGGAAGTTAATGTTGAAAAGAGGAGATATACTTTATCAACAAATATTTTTCATAACTCAAGCAAAGAAATAGTGCTCCAAGGAGACGCTATTGTGATGCATAGATCAAGTTTCGATTCAAAATAATATAAAGATGGATGTTCGGAGAAGATTGTATTTGTCTGGCTTGGGTAGGGTGATATCATTCGCCCAGCGAATGTTAAGTGTGTTTTCTAGACCATTTATGGTCTATGGATATTATAGTCAGGCTGACGGTAAATTCAGGAAACTTACTCGTATATCCTCTACGGCAAGTATTCTAAATAACGAAAACTTGAGTGTGGGAGATAACGTTTGGGTCTGGCACCATACTATTCTAGATGCTTCAAATGGTATAAAAATAGGTAAAGGGACGCAAATTGGCGCTTGGGTAGGCATATTTACCCATAGTAGTCACATTGCAGTACGTCTTTATGGTGGCCGATCATATATTGAGACTCCTATGGAAAAAAGGCTGGGTTATGTGAGAGCCGGTGTTGAAATAGGTGAACATTGTTTTATTGGAGCTAAAGCCATGATTATGCCTGGTGTTACTATCGGAAAGGGCTGCCTTATTGCTGCCGGGGCGTTGGTTAATAAGTCGGTACCCGATTTTTCGATTGTAGTAGGTAACCCTGGGGTAATAAAAGGTAACACTATAAATTTGGATAAGAAGTATTTCAAAAATGAAGTAGTTCAGGATAATTACTTCTCACAAGATATTATTCTAGAGTATTTGGCTAATGTTGAATTGACTAAGAAGAACATCGTAGCAGAATGATTTGTAGAGAGTCTCAAACGTATAATTACAAGAGTTCAGAACACTTGAGATAAATGCATTTGGTTTTTATCTCTAGCTCAAAGTACTTAGACAAGTATCAACTCTAATAACTCAATTAATTTAAGATTATTAAGATAGTTTATGAATATACCTTTTTCCTTACCCTTAATTGATGATGATGTTGTATCTGAGGTGAATGATGCACTTCTGAACACAGGATGGCTTACTTCAGGACCTAAGGTTGTCTCTCTTGAAAAAGAATTCAACA
The DNA here is from genome assembly GCA_963977345.1 of uncultured Roseivirga sp. Lineage (GTDB taxonomy): Bacteria > Bacteroidota > Bacteroidia > Cytophagales > Cyclobacteriaceae > Roseivirga. The sequence continues at coordinate 6,697 of CAXBPM010000002.1, read as the reverse complement.
AATTGACAGGCTGTCAATTTACTGTCTGTGTAAACTCTTGGTCATCTGGAGCAATGTTGATGCTGAAATGGTTTGGCATTGGCCCTGGTGATGAAGTGATTATACCTTCTTATACGTATTCTGCTACGGCTTTAGTCGTAATGAATATAGGAGCCACACCGGTAATGGTGGATGTGGATGATGACTTTAACATAAATGCCAATAATATAAAACGTGCAATTACTAAACGTACCAAAGCGATAATACCTGTTGACATTGGAGGTTTACCTTGTGATTATGATGCTATTAAGCGTGTTGTAAACGACACCGATGTTAAGTCTCTTTTTAAAGCCGAAACGGACAATCAAAAGAAATTAGGGAGGATTTTTATATTGGCTGATGCGGCTCATTCGATTGGGGCTACCTACCGTGGAGTGAAGGTTGGGTCAGTTGCGGACGCTACTGTATTTTCTCTTCATTCGGTCAAAAATATTACAACTGGTGAAGGTGGTGCAGTGTGCTTTTATTTACCAGAACTATTTGAAACGGAAAGCACTTATCGATTTTTAAAAGCCTTCTCGTTGAACGGCCAAACGAAAAGTGCATTCGAGAAGAACCAACCTGGAGCGTGGAAATATGATATCATTGCTCAAGGTCTAAAAGTAAACTTACCAGATATTTGTGCGGCAATAGGCTTGGCCCAGATACGAAAGTATGATACTGAGCTTCTTCCAGAAAGAAATAAAATTTGCGACTTCTATGACAGCCGTTTATCTAAATATGATTGGGCTATACTTCCCACTTTCAAAGATCAAGCTAGAGTGTCCTCAAGACACTTATACTTATTAAGAATAGTAGGTATATCAGAGTCCGAAAGAGATCAGATGATACACTTTGTTAGTAATAAAGGTGTTGGTGTGAATGTTCATTATATACCAATGCCGATGTTGACACTCTTTAAGTCAAAAGGGTATGATATTGGGCACTACCCAAATACGCTAAAATTATACGCTTCTGAAATAACACTCCCAATTTACAATGGATTGAGTGATAAATCTTTACAGTATATTGTTGATGCCTTGGTAGAGGCTTATCAAAGTATTAAAAAATAACGATAATATGTACTTTATCAATATTCCGAATTTCATCTCTGATCATATTACTTTTAGAAAAAAAAGCCTTTTTCAGGAGGATTTGGTTAATAATTCATCAATACTTTCTAAACGAATTAGGGCGAAACGAGTCTTGGTTATTGGCGGGGCTGGAACAATAGGTTCATCTTTCATCAAAGCTCTCCTCAGGTATGAGCCAGGAGAATTGTACGTTGTTGATACCAACGAGAACGGTCTCACAGAATTGACAAGGGATATAAGGAGCTCTTTTCGAATAAAAGCTCCAAATGTATACAAAACATATCCTTTGAGTTTTACAGATGATATTTTTTATAATATTTTGGAAGAGCACGGACCGTTCGATATTGTGGCTAATTTTGCTGCACATAAACATGTTCGCAGTGAAAAGGACCACTACTCTGTTTCTGCTCTTTTAAATAATAATGTACTGCATGCAAAAAAACTTTTAGATCACTTGGTTAAAAAGCCCCCTAAGCATTTTTTCTGTGTTTCAACAGACAAGGCAGCAAATCCAGTGAATGTGATGGGAGCTAGTAAGAAACTAATGGAAGATCTCATTATGTCGTATGCCGATAAGATTCCCATTACAACGGCTAGGTTTGCGAATGTAGCTTTCTCAAATGGCAGTTTATTAGATGGCTTTATTTTTAGGCTTATGAAAAGACAGCCTCTGTCTGCTCCAAATGATGTTAAACGCTATTTCGTTTCTCCTGAAGAATCCGGAGAAATATGCTTGCTTGCCTGCGTTCTTGGCAATTCTTCAGAAATCTTTTTTCCTAAGTTGGCTCAGGAGAGTATGATAACTTTTTCTAGTATAGCGGATCAGTTTTTGACCACTTTGGGGCTGAAACCTAAAGAATGTTCTTCTGAGGAAGAAGCAAAAAGTATTGCGGATAACCTTGATGCAGTCATTAATGAGTACCCGGTATATTACTTTAAGTCCGATACAAGTGGGGAAAAGAGTTTTGAAGAATTCTACACTGCTGATGAAGAACTTGATTTGAAGACCTATCAGGGTTTAGGTGTAATAAAGAATATTGAAAAAAAATCTCCGGATGATATTAATAGGGTGATTTCGGCATTAACGAAAACTCTGCATAATGAGAGCATTACTAAACAAATGATTGTTGATGCAATGAGTTCTTATATAGAAAATTTCAATCATATAGAAACGGGTAAGAACTTAGATCAAAGAATGTAAATATGTATAGCTCAGCGTTTAAGAGACTTTTTGACCTGTTATTGGCACTTGTTGCACTACTTCTGTTAATCCCCGTATTTATTCCAATCACCTTTTTGTTGCTCTTAACAGGTGAGCATAAGGTTTTTTATTTACAAGATAGAATTGGTTTGAAAAACCGGAAGTTCAAAATTTGTAAATTTGCTACAATGCTGAAAAATAGTCCCAACATGGGCACTGGTAGTTTGACATTAAGAAACGACCCTAGAGTTACTTGGGTAGGCCGATTCTTGAGAAAGTCTAAAATCAATGAGCTTCCTCAAATATTCAATGTGATCAATGGTACTATGTCAATCATTGGGCCTAGGCCTCAAATGGAGGTTGATTTCAAAGCCTTTCCTGAGGAGATACAGAAGGTTATTTATAATGAAAAGCCAGGCATATCGGGCATAGGATCCATTGTCTTTCGGGATGAAGAAAAGTTAATGTCTAACACGGACATGGAACCCCATACTTACTATAGAGCTGTTATTGCTCCTTATAAGGGGGAGCTTGAGGTATGGTATTTATCGAATATATCCTTCTGGGTAGATATTAAACTCATCTTTCTCACTATCTGGGTAGTGATTTCTCCTCAAAGTCAAATGTGTTTTAAAATTTTGAAAGGCCTACCTTCCCTACCTGACGCCTTAAAGAATTAGTGATTTTAACAGGCTCAATAAGTACTGACCGTAACCCGATTTAACCAAAGGTTTGGCTACAGCTTCCAATTGCTCTTTAGATATAAATTTCATTCTGTAGGCGATCTCTTCTATACAACTGATCTTAAAACCTTGTCTCTCTTCAATTACCTGAACAAACTGGCCTGCCTGCATTAAAGATTCGAAAGTACCTGTATCTAGCCAAGCGGTTCCTCTATCAAGAATACTTACTTTAAGTTCGCCCTTCGATAAATACTCTCTATTTACATCTGTGATTTCCAGCTCTCCTCTTGGGCTAGGTTTTAAGTTCTTGGCAATTTCTACTACACGGTTATCATAGAAATAAAGACCAGGAACTGCATAATTAGATTTAGGTTCGGCAGGTTTTTCCTCAATACTCAAGGCATTCATTTCTTCATCAAACTCCACCACTCCGTATCGCTCAGGATCAGAAACACGGTAAGCATATACTACTCCGCCTTCTACTTCGGTATTTGATTGAAGCAATTTTGGTAAGCCTGAGCCATAAAAAATATTGTCTCCTAAAACCAAGGCTACTTTGTCATCTCCAATAAATTCTTCTCCAATAATAAAGGCTTGCGCCAAACCTTCAGGGTTTTCTTGCACCTCATACTGAAAATTACAGCCTAATTGACTTCCGTTCCCAAGCAATTTCTTGAAGAGCACATTGTCATGAGGAGTTGTTATAATCAGGATATCTTTGATTCCCGCCATCATCAATATTGACAATGGATAGTAAATCATGGGCTTGTCATACACAGGCATTAACTGCTTACTAACCGCTAGTGTTAAGGGGTGCAATCTTGTTCCTGAGCCTCCTGCAAGTATAATTCCTTTCATAATTAGTCTGCGTATTGATTATTGTAATAGGATTGGTAATGCCCTGAAGTTACGTTGTTCAACCATTCTTCATTGGCCAAATACCAATCTACAGTTTTTCCCATCCCCTCTTCAAATTGTAAGGAAGGTTCCCAACCCAATTCTTCTTTGATCTTACTAGCGTCAATGGCATAACGCATATCGTGGCCAGCTCTGTCGGTTACATAGGTAATCAACTTTTCGGAAGCACCCTCAGCCCTACCCAATTTCTTGTCCATTACTTTACAAAGAAGCTTCACAATGTCAATATTCTTCCATTCGTTAAAGCCACCAATGTTATAGGTTTCTCCTTGTTTGCCCTTATGGAAAATCATGTCAATAGCCTTGGCATGATCTTCTACAAAAAGCCAATCTCTGATATTTTCACCTTTACCGTAAATAGGCAAGGCTTTATTGTTTTTTATGTTGTTGATGCACAAAGGCAATAGCTTTTCTGGAAATTGAAAAGGGCCGTAGTTATTTGAACAGTTTGAAACCACAATCGGCATTTTATATGTGTTGGCATAAGCCCGCACGAAATGGTCCGAACTGGCTTTTGATGCTGAGTATGGTGATTGCGGATCGTAAGAAGTGGTTTCCATGAAATAACCAGTTTCGCCTAAAGAGCCATAGACTTCGTCAGTAGAAACATGGTAGAAAAGTTTATTCTCGAAGTTTCCAGTCCAAGTGTTTTTGGCTGCATTCAAAAGGTTTACCGTTCCCATTACATTCGTTTTCACAAAAGCCAAAGGATCGGTAATTGAACGGTCCACATGAGATTCCGCAGCCAAGTGGATCACCGCATCAAACTGATGTGCTTTAAAAATACCATCTAAGAAGTCAGCATCATTAATATCTCCTTTTATAAAGTTATAATTAGACCCTTCCTCAATATCCTTTAGGTTTTCAAGATTACCAGCATAGGTAAGCGCATCTAAATTATAGATGGAATAATTTGGGTACTTCTTTACAAAAAGTCGTGTTAAATGACTTCCTATAAAGCCCGCCCCACCTGTAATCAATATTTTATTCATGCTGCGAAGGTAGTAACTGAAAATTTATTTGCAATTGCACTTAACAAATAATTAATATCCCCACTTTTTAATACAGCCTTTACTTCTTACCTTTGCCCCTCTCATTTTGAGTAGTATGGAGCAATTTTTTTTACTTGGAGGAACATCTTTCTTAATTACTTTTTTGATATTCCCTGTCTTCATCAAGGTATTCAAGAAGCGTAACTTTTTTGATACGCCTGGTGGTAGAAAGATTCATACTGTACAGACTCCATCAATGGGAGGGCTTCCAATTTTCATAGGCTTTGCAATGTCATTATTAATATGGATGCCTTTTGAACAACTACGTGAAATAAAATACGTCATTAGTGCTCTAACAATAATGTTCATTATTGGCTTTAGAGACGATCTAATAAACCTACGCGCTTTTCAAAAGCTCTTTGGACAAATTGCTGCCATGTTGATTATTGTTGCTGTTTGTGATATTAGATTAATGTCACTATATGGCCTTTTTGGTGTTTATGAAATACCTGTTGCTCTGAGTTATACTCTCTCAGCTTTTACAATCATTGTCATTACCAACGCCTATAATTTGATTGACGGAGTGGATGGTCTTGCGGGCTCCGTTGGTGTAATTTGTAGTCTCTTCTTTGGGGTTTGGTTTTATTTAATCGAAGCCAATGGCTATGCCTTCCTGTCCTTTGCAATATTGGGTGGCTTATTGGCTTTTCTCCAATTTAACTGGGCACCCTCTAGAGTTTTTATGGGGGATACGGGCTCTTTGATGATTGGGTTTTTCTTGTCTATTGTTACAATAAAATTCATTGATTTAAATTATAACCTTCAAGAAGCTCACTCATTTCGATTTGATGCATTTATTGGGCCAGCTGTTGCGGTTTTAATTGTGCCGCTTTATGATACTTTAAGAGTGTTTATTAAACGAATGCTCAGAGGTAAGTCACCAATGCACCCAGATAGGACTCACTTACATCATATCCTTCTTAGGCTGGGCTGCAATCACGCCCAGGCAACGGGTATTTTAGTAACTGTGAATGTGATTTTCGTTTTGTTGGCACTAGTGCTGAAAAGTTTCTCAGATATGGTTGTGCTTCCTACTCTTATTGTCACGGCTCTAACTTTAGGTACAATTACTGAGCTTATTTTTAAAGCAATGATTGATAAGCGAAAGGAAGAGTTGAAGGAAAGAAATCGAACTTATAGAAAAGAAGCAAAAGTGGTCTCGATTACGAAGTCAGTAGGGTAACTTCACGAAGTTTATAACCTAGTTCGAGCTAAACATTTCTATGTTTAGCTTTTCTTTTATCTTGCAATTGTTTTAGACAGAATAACCAAAGAATGGTGCAAAAAATTAAATATTGTTTTTACATAATTGGGATACTTTCTTTGTTCGTTAGTCCGCCTGTTCACTCACAAACCCTACCGGACTTCAGTACCATCAAGGTAGACGAGCTTTCTGATGATCAGATTGAGAGCTTAGTGCAAAAGGCTTCAGCAATGGGCTACTCTCAACAGGATCTCTATACTCTAGCGCAAAAGCAAGGCTTGTCATTAACTGAGATATCCAAATTAGGAGAAAGGATAAATAAGATAAAGAGCTCTAGGGTGTCTAAAGGAGAGGCTACCCCAATAGAAAGAGTAAGTCGAGGATCCAACGACACCACTTTATACACTCAGAGTGGATATATGAACTCTTCCAGGGTTTTTGGGCTTTCGATTTTTCAAAATGGGACAGCAAAGAAGGGATTTGAGTCAAGTCTAAATATTCCCACTCCCCAGAGTTATATCCTAGGT
>CAXBPM010000001.1:0-44021 GCA_963977345.1 uncultured Roseivirga sp. | reverse complement strand
GTAATTTTTTGATTACTGGTATTTGCGATAAATGTAAGCAGCGCTAATTAATACGCTTTTTCAGCCTTTCTCTTTTTCAGCAAAGGGGAATCAGGCCAAACTACACCAGGTGGTAAGTCTATATTGGGTGGAGTAAAATCAATAATTCCACCTTCATCATCGTTTGGATCCTTTTTTACCTTTCTGCTTTTCATAAGCTGAAAAGTCAAGTACGTAAGAATCACGTAAGTGAGGCCGCTTAAAATAAGATCTAGGTAAATACTATCCATTTCAAAACTTCAGAGAAATGAAGTTACAAAATGTTTCTACACAAAATCAATAAAAACGAAGGCTTTCCGTCTTTAAGTCAAAATTTAAAACGCGAAGAAAATTAGCCAAATAACAAAGAGTACTGGTAATAGAATAGGAATGGAGTACCTCAATATATACCCAAAGAACGAAGGCATGTGAATTCCCATTTGCTCAGCGATAGACTTTACCATAAAGTTTGGTCCATTTCCAATGTAAGTCATGGCTCCGAAGAACACAGCACCAAGGGATATGGCTACAAGTTTAGATACGGAGTCATCGAAGAAGCCACCCACGGCATAGTTATGAACATCACTGATCACCGCAATGTCTCCTCCTTGAGAAGCCATGGCAGCAGCCAAGAAGTTCAGATAAGTAGGTGCGTTATCTAAGAAGCCTGAGAGAATTCCTGTTCCCCAATACAAGGTATTGTGCGTAATAAGAGCAGTACCTGTTTCAGACTGTGCAAACTCACTTACCAGCGCTAATGCTGGCATCATGGTTCCAAAAATTCCAATGAAGATAAATGCGACTTCTCGTATGGGTTCAAAATTGAATTCATTCCCCTTAATAGCTCGCTTATCAGCAAACCTATATGAGAAGAAGCCGACAGAGAACATAATTAACTCTCGTATGAACGAGAATTTCTGCCCGTGATAGTGAATTGCTGGAACTCCATCAATTACGTTAGGGTCAATAAAAACGGAAGCAATAATAATGGCTAACCAAATAAAGTTTCTTGAACCAAGGATGGTGGTTTTGTTAGTGAAGGTTGAAATTTCTTCTAAATCTTCATCCGTATTGCGTTTATCAAAAATGTAGAAAATTACAGCCAAGATCCCTAAGCCAGTCATCCATGGGAAAATATTATGCTCAAGGGTCCAAGCAAAAGGCACCCCTTTTAAGAAGCCCAAAAATAGTGGCGGATCACCTATTGGAGTTAAGGCTCCTCCAACATTACTTACAATAAAAATAAAGAAGATAATGTGGTAAGGCTGAATTCTACCTTTATTCAATCTAACAAACGGTCTGATTAAAAGCATTGAAGCACCCGTTGTTCCGATAAGGTTAGATATAACAGCGCCAATAAGTAGTAAAGCCACATTAGTCATTGGCGTAGCCTTTTTATCTACTTCAATCATTATTCCCCCTGAAGCAATATAAAGTGAGGATAATAAAGCGATGAATTGAACATACTCCGCTAGAGCATGAACAGGGTGATTGACATCTCCTACTCCAAACAAATAGTATAGCACCACAATTCCAGCCAAAGACACCGCAATAATTGGGTAGTTCTTGTGCCAAAAGTGTTCGTAAAATAAAGGGCCGGTGGCAATCATTACCAATAACAAGGCAAATGGAATTACTGACCAGCCTGCTGGAGATACATGTTCTTCTTCATCAGAAGAGGCAGCAGAATCATCATTTGATACCACTGGCAGCTCTTCAGAGGTTATAACCGATACTGAAGTCGCAGGGGTAATCCCATTGATATATTCAGCTTTGGCTATAAAAACCATAAACAACATGCACAATGTTAGTAGGAGTCTGTTTTTCATTAAAGTCGCTGTGTGTCGCTAAAGTATACTTCTGATTCGAGAATACAAATTCGCTTTGCAGATTTTGGGCTAAGATAGGCATTAGCGGTAAAACCAATGTTAATCAAAAATCAAATTCAGTGGATCGAACGAAATGTTAAGTTCTCATTTAATTTCAAAATCTTCAAAACCAATCCATATCGAAATGATCCAGAGTTTTTAAAATCGTTGTTCAATTTATAAAGTCAATTTTAGACTATTGAGTGACTGACCAAAGAATATTTACTCGAAAGGCAAAAATCAAAATTAGTGAGTTAACCAATCCCATAATTACTAACTTCAAATGCCAATGGATTAGCCTTACGGAATAAAGATTCTTTAAGTTATGAAAAGTTAAGAAGTATGCTTTTTAAAACAGCTTTCACGTCACTTTGAATCAAAGGCTCGCAAAAAAATAATCGAGTGCGATTGTCATACTCATTATTATCAACTAAATTTATAGTCATAAATAATTGACTAATAGCCCATATTGTGGAACGGTAATGGTGTTAGGCTTTCGGCCTATTATGACTAAACCGAATCAAACTTTACGCTACGATTAAGTATTTGTAAGGCTATATCAGCGAGGGATTGAAGCTTATTCTCACAATTTTGGTTAAAAATGTCTGATTTTAAGCGGATTATTGGCACACCTTTTTTATAAAGGTTTGAATCTAAAAGAAAAGCTGACATATTTGTAACCCTCAAATTAGTGCTCGTTGGACTGAATGTGTTTAGGTTAAGTAATGCTCAAAAATATCATTAAATATTCGGCCCTTTTAGGGGCATTTTTATTCTGTACCACTCTTAAGGCGCAGTATACTCAAAGTTCTTATTCTGCTTTTGGAATAGGTGATGTAAACTGGGGCGGTTATTCCCATAATGCTGGAATGGGAGGGTTCGGCATAAGTTATAGCAACAACCTCAACCTCAACAATATTAACCCTGCCTTGATAGCTTCTAATTATGATGCCGTATTCCAAATTGGAGCATCATTTGACTCAAGAACCTATAACAATGGTGACCAGAGTTACAGCTCGTTTACTGGTGGGTTCAAAGATTTTGGGTTTTCGTTACCCATAAAATATGGAAAGTGGAACATGGCGATAGGTCTTAGCCCATATACATCCGTTAACTATGGTATTCTGCAAACTTCCACTGGCCCAGATAATTCAACTCTGTTGTCTCAATTAGACGGAAATGGCGGTATAGACGAAGCTTTTATGACCCACGCGGTTAGATTGGGGAATTTTCTCGTTGGCCTCAAAACTTCTTATCTATTTGGGTCTATCGAAAGAGATACCGAATACCTTCTTACAGGTATTCCAGCCATCACCTTTAGCAGTACTATTTACAATGAACGAAGAAGTTTCTCGGATGTGACAGCCAATATTGGCTTGGCTTACAAGCTAAAGATTAAAGAAAAACAATTTCTGAATTTTGGAGCATTCTATAACCTAGAAGCAAATGTAAGGAGCAGAAACCTCACTAGGCTTGAGAGCCAAGATATTAACGGAAACGTTCTTTCAAGCGATACACTAAAAAATAATGTCAACTCTGAAATCTCCATACCTCAACGTATAGGCTTTGGTATTTCTTATGAAAAATCCCGAAGATTCGCCTTCGGCATAGATATACAAACTCAGGCATGGAGTCAATACCTTGATGAATCTGGTCAAACCAGTTCAAACTTTGGGGATGCCTTTAGAATTGCCGTTGGTGGAGAATTATTACCAAACTACGAAGATATTAAGGCTGGCCCAAGAATAACTTATAGATTCGGAATTCATTATGAAAGGACTCCTTATTTAATTAATTCACAAGAAGTAAACGACTTTGGTATAAATATTGGAACGTCACTACCGCTGAACGGAATTTATGGTGTTTCAAATTTAAATTTAGGAGCTACCTTTGGAAATAGAGGCAATGTAACCGATGGGTTAATTAGAGAAAACTACCTCAAGTTGAGCATTGGATTTAGCTTGCAAGACCAGACATGGTTTGCGAGACAGAAGTATAATTAAACTACAGTATTATGAGAATTAAATTTTTATTGACCTTGATCATCATTACCTCTGGGTACTCTGCTATGGCTCAATTCAAATGGCCAGAAGACCCAGAGAAAAGAAGCGATGCCCAGACTAAATGGACATTGTTCAGTGATACCGAAAAATCTGGTAACTATGATGCCGCTAAGGGTCACCTAGATTATATATTGGAGCATTTTCCTGATTTAAGTGAATCAACTTATATTAAAGGAATCGCGATATGGGATGAATCTTGGGAAAACGGTAAAACCGAAGCTGAAAAAGCAAAAGCAGCAGATAAGGTAATGTCTTTATACGACATGCGTTTTAAAACCTACCCAGAGTCAAAAAAGGAAAACATTGGTCGTCAGGCCATTTCAGCATACAGATATTATATCGCGGATGGCACCAAAACACAATATTTGCTTGACCTCTTCAAGCTCACTTATGAGTTAGAAGGAAATGAAGCATTCTACCCAGCGAGCCGTTATTATATGCAAACTGCAGTTTTAGGCTACACTCGTGATATTGGACTTTCTGATGAGCAAATTCTTGACATCTACAACAAATGTACAGAGCATATTGATTATCAGATCAAGAAGGCAAAAAGCCAAAACAAGAGTACCAAGGCTATGGATGCTGGGAAAGAGTTTGTTGATAAAAAATTAGCAGACCTTAACCTAATCGACTGCGACTTTATCATTCAAAAGCTTGTACCACAATTCAAGGCAAACCCAAAAGATGAAGAGCTAGCAAACAAAATATTTGTTTATGCTTTCAACGGTGGTTGTACTGATGCTGATTGGTTTATCGATGCGGCTAAAATGGTGCTAGAGACAAAACCTCAATATGGTATTGCAAACATGCTTGGTTCAACGTATGTTAAGGAAAAAGACTATGTAAATGCCAAAATCTATTACGAGAAAGCTATAGAAATTGCCGAAGATAATACCGACAAGGGAAAAGCAATGAAGCAAATTGTGTTAATGGAACGCCTTGAAGGGAATAAGGCTGAGGCTAGAAAATTGGCCATTGCAGCTGTAGAAATTGACCCTACTTTAAAGGAAGATATGTACACATTGATTGGCGATATGGTGATGCAAAGTACAGAGTGTGATCAGCAGAAAAGCCAAGTAAATGATAGAGCTAAATACATTGTTGCCCACGATTATTACATTAAAGGAGGTAATCAATTGAAAGCAAACCAAGCCAGGGCGCAATTCCCAAGTGGTGGAGAAATTTTTACCGAGGGAAAAGAAGTAGGCGATTCAATAACAGTAGGATGCTGGATACAGCAAACCGTTAAATTGCAGAAGAGACCGGAACAACAATAATTGTTTCCTAAATAAAAATAAAGGCGGTCTTCTCTCTTAGGGAAGACCGTTTTTCATACCATGAAATTGAGAAAATTTATACCCCTTTTATTCATTTTGGCCTTTACAGGCTGTTTTTCTGAGCCAAAAAAACTGGCTCAAATGGAAGAATATGACGGCCCTATTCTAGAATCGGAGAATGTAAAAATAATTATGACCGAAGGTTCCATTCGAAAATTGGAAATTGGGGGGAATAAACAACTAACTTTCTCCAATGGAGATTTAGAATTTCCAGAAACGATCAGGATTGACTTTTTTGATAGCATGGGAGACACGACTTCGGTACTTACAGCAATGGAAGGTTTTTACGATGCTAAAACAAAGCTTTACAGAGCCAATGGAGACGTAGTGGTTCGAAACCTAAAAGAAAATCAGACCTTAAAAACCGAAGAATTATTCTGGAACCCAAACACAGAAAGAATTTATACTGACAAGTTTTTTATCGTAACTACTGAAACTGATTTGATTCAGGGAACCGGCCTAGAAGCTCCTCAAGATTTTTCAGAATTCACGGTAATAAGTCCAGTCAATAGCGAATTCGAAATTAAAGAGACAAATGAGAACAACTAGTGATACCATTATCTTTTCAGTTTGCGTAGTAGCATTTGTGATTGGCGTACACCAAACTATGACCTATGGAATTGCGCATGCCTATTTTATTTTTATGATATCAATAGGTCTGTTATTTTTATACAGATATAGGAAAGCAAAGCATAAAGAAAAGGAAGAACAAGCCAAGTCGGCTCCTAAGCGGAAAAAGAAACATTAATGGACTATTACCAGGTTACGGTTATCATCATTACCCTCATTTTTTCAGCATTTTTTTCTGGAACTGAAATCGCATTTGTTACCTCAAGCAAGCTTCAAATCGAGCTTCAGAGTAAAAAAGGAGCACTGAGCGGGAGAATTCTTGCATTTTTTACTCAGAAACCTTCAAGGCTTATCAACACCGCCTTGGTAGGGAACACTATAGCGCTGGTGATGTATGGTTATTTCATGGCCCTAATTCTGGAGCCATTAATCATGGATGTGCTGCCAGAGTATTTAATTAACCCTGGTGCAGTGCTTATGATCCAAACCGTATTATCTACCCTTTTGGTATTATTTACGGCTGAGTTTACACCCAAAAGTATCTTCCTAATTAACCCAAACCGATTATTGAGCATTCTTTCCGTTCCAATCATGCTCATTTTTATCATCATGTTCCCTTTGGTTTGGGTAATTGAGCAAATGTCTCGTTTTATCATTGTTCATATTTTAAGACAGAAGTTTTCAGAAGATCGTCCTGTTTTCGGGCTCACAGATCTGCGCTCCTACATTCAGCGCAATACCCATAAAGACATTAAAGAGTCCAAAGTAGAATTGGACACCAAAATTTTTAATAATGCCCTTGAGTTCAAAACCGTTAAAGTAAGGGAATGCATGATTCCTCGAACTGATATTGCTGCAGTTGAGCTTGAGGACTCCATAGAAGATCTAAAAAATGAGTTCATTGAAAGCGGGCACTCTAAGGTATTGGTGTACCGAGACAATATTGATGAAGTAATTGGGTATTGCCATGCCTTGGCCTTGTTCAAAAAACCGCAGGACATAGAAAGTATTCTTACGCCAATAATCATTGTGCCTGAAACCATGTTGGTGAATGAGTTAATGATCCAGTTTATTCAGGAAAGGAAAAGTTTGGCCCTCGTAGTAGATGAATTTGGTGGAACTTCTGGCTTAGTAAGTCTAGAAGATGTGATCGAAGAGATTTTTGGTGAGATTCAAGATGAACATGATGATGAAGATTGGGTTGAGCAAAAACTTGATGACAATAATTATCTTTTCAGCGCTCGCCATGAAGTAGACTACTTGAACGAGAAGTACCACTTCAATATTCCGGAGGGCGATTACGACACGCTAGGCGGCTTTATTCTGTCAATCACAGAGAATATTCCTCAAGTAAATGAGACCATTTCCGTTCCACCGTTCAAAATAAAAATAGTGGCAATGGAAGATGCTAGGATTGATACCGTTATGCTTAGCATCCTTCCAGACAGAGAAGACTGATTAACAGGGCTTTTTGTCTGTATTTTCTTTTGCTAATAGGTCATAAATCAATTATGTTTGCGGCTATTTCAATTAATAAGTACAAATGGCAATAATTAACACGCTTCGTGAAAAGATGGGACGACTCTTAGTAGTCGTAGTAGGGGCATCGATTTTAGCTTTCGTTTTAACCGATGTATTAAGCAGCAGATCGTCCATTCTAGGTAGTGATCAACAAGAAGTTGGAGAAATTTCTGGAGAATCCATCAGTCAGCAAGAATATGCTAACCTAGTAGAAAGCATCAAACAAAACTACATGGCTCAATACGGTATTAACCCGAATGAGTTCTTAATGCAAACCATAAGAAATCAGGCTTGGGAGCAGTTAATCGCTCAAATTGCTTATACCAAACGTTTCGATAAAGCTGGCATTGCGGTGTCTGGTGACGAAAGAATCGATATGGTTCAGGGTAAAAACGTTTCGCCTCAGGTAATGCAACAATTTGCTGACCCACAAACTGGGTTACTAGACCGTCAGTTTTTGAACCAAGTATTGGTCAACAGTGATTTAGACCCTCAGTCTAGACTGCAATGGCAAATGTTCGAAAACAGCTTGGCTGAGAACAGACGTATGGCTAAATATCAGAACCTAATTCTGAAGACTAACTATGTAACCTTGGCTGAAGCACAACAAGAATACATGGAACAAGAAGGTGGAGTCACTTTAGATTACCTTTACATTCCTTTCTTGGCTGTAAATGATGATCAGGTTTCTGCAGTTTCTGATGCCGACTTGCAAGCTTATTTAAATGAGCACAAAGATGAATACACTGTAGAGGAGAGTCGTTCAATTGACTACATCTCTTTCCCAGTTATTCCATCAGCTGCCGATAGCGCTTATTATACTGAAGAACTAAATCACATTAGAACTCAGCTTGAAGCTGGAGACAATGACTCTACTTTAGCCGTGATAAATACGGAACAAGGAATAGGTTTTGGAACATTCGATCCATCAGCACTTCCTGATGAAGTTGTTAACAACCTTTCGAACATCAAGAAAGGCGATATCATTGGCCCAAATTTGCAAAATGGAATTTACACGCTTTACAAGTTATCAGATGTCGTTAAAAGCGAAGCTGAGTTTGTAAAAGTAAGCCACATCCTACTGAGAACAGAAGGGATGTCTGCCGCAGACAAAGCCGCAGTAAAAACCAAAGCAGAAGGAATTTTACGTGAAGCCAGAAACGGTGCAGATTTTGCCCAATTGGCCATTCTTAACTCTGAAGATTCTTCTGGACCTTCAGGAGGAGATTTAGGTTGGTATAGAAAAGGTGGAGATTCGCAAGGCCAGTGGGCTGAGCCATTCGAAAAAGCTGCTTTCTCTGTGAATCGTGAAGGTGTTATTAACCGCCTTGTAGAAAGTGATTTTGGTTTCCATATTATGAATGTAACTGGAGCACCTAGCAACAACAGATATAAAGTCGCTATTATCCTTAAAGAATTAACTCCATCGGACGAAACAATTGACGCAGCTTATCAAAAAGCTGGTCAATTTGTATTGAATACAGATTCTTACGATGATTTTGTAAACAATGCATCTGCAGAAGGATACTCTGTATTCAGTGGAAACAATATTAACTCTAATAGCTCAAGTATTGGCAGATTAGAAAGTGCTCGTCAGATTGTAACTTGGTTATATGGAGAAGCATCTGTAGGAGACGTTAAAGACTTCGACCTTGCTGAAGAGTATGTTGTAGCGGTTTACAGAGCCAAAGTAGAGGCAGGTACTGCTAAACTTACTGACAGTGGAGTAAGAAGCCAGATCAAGCTTAAAGTTGAAAACGATAAAAAGGCAAAGTACATCACTGATAAGATTTCAGCTGCTTCAGGTTCATTATCTGATATGGCTGCTTCTTTCGATGCCATTGCACAAGTATACACAGATACTCAAGTGAAATTAAACTCTAACTCTTTGCCTAATGTAGGCGTTGCCCCTACTGCTGTAGGAACAGCCTTCGCACTCAAAAATGTAGGAGATAGATCTAAAGCAATTACTACTGATGTAGGAGTTGTGATCATGGAATTGAAATCGAAAAATACGCCAGCTGGCATAACGGATTATACTAGCTATGTAGGTCAAATTCAGCAAAGAGCACTAAGCAATGCTCAATTGAAGATGAACCAAGCAGTAAGAGATAAGGCCGAAATTCTGGACAAACGATATAAATATTACTAAAAATATTAAATCGGCCTTCGGGCCGATTTTTTTTTGCCCCTTCCTGCCTTAACTTAGCGTGATGCAAAAATTCACTTCAGAGAATTTTAAGGAAAAACTAGAGAGCACCCTTAACTTTCCAGCTTTATACATGTTTAAGTTTATTGTGGAAGACGAAAAGCAAGATGACGTAAAAAAGCTTTTTCCAGGCCATGATGTAAAAACCAAGGCTTCCAGTAAAGGGAAATATGTAAGTATTACCGCCCAATTGATGATGCCTTCTAGCGATGCCATCATTGATACATATGTCGAAGCTGCAAAGATTGAAGGAATCATAGCCCTATAATTTTGAAGTCATCATCCTACATATTGCTCATCATTTTACTCTGGTCTTGTTCTAGTAAACCTAAAGAACAAGGCATAGACTCTCCACAATTACAAAAAGAAGAACTAGTTCCAGAAGTTTTAAACGAGCGTCAGGAATCACTTGAATTACAAGAAGACGAAGGGAGAACAGAATGGCAAAACCCTGAGTTTGTAATCAATCTATTGGGTGACTTAACCAATAAAACCGTAGCCGATGTCGGAGCCGGGTCTGGATATTTCACATTCAAAATTGCCAGAAAAGCGAAAAGGGTGATCGCTTTAGATATTGATCCCAATTCACTCGAATACATACAAAACCAGAAGTCAATTGTAGGCAAGTGGGCAGATAACATTGACACACGACTCACTCCTGCAGATGTACCTAATTTACTCGACAATGAGGTAGATGTTGTATTGATTGTAAACACCTATGCCTATATTCCCAATAAGGATGAATATCTAAACCGACTCAAAAAGGGAATGAAGAAAGGAGGAACTTTGCTTATCATAGATTTCAAAACGGGTGATATTCCTGTAGGCCCTTCTGATGAAGCCAAGGTTTCGAGCAAAACATTAGAACAATCTTTGAAAAAAGCAGGTTTCTCAAATACGGAGACTGACAATAAGAGTCTACAATATCAATACATTATTACAGCTAAAAACTAAGGTATGTGGGAAGAAAAAGACAATAAGCTCGTTCGTAAATTTGAATTTACCGATTTTGTAGAAGCCTTTGGTTTTATGACCAAGGTTGCCATTTGTGCGGAAAAAATGAACCATCACCCAAACTGGTCGAATGTGTATAATTCAGTTACAATTGAATTGACCACCCATGATGCTGGCAATACTATTACAGACAAGGACCGTAAACTGGCCAGTAAAATTGACCAATTAATCTAATCTGATGTCTGAGATTTCTCTATTCCTAGTACCCACTCCCATTGGAAATCTTGAAGACATCACTTTAAGAGCCTTGAGAATCTTGAGTGAAGTGGATGTTATTTTGGCGGAAGACACACGTACTTCTGGCAAGCTTTTAAAGCATCATAATATCACCAAGCCACTCCAGAGCTATCATATTTTCAACGAACACAAAACCGTTGAAAAACTAATCAGTAGAATGGAAGCAGGCGAAAAGTTTGCACTCATCTCTGATGCTGGTACACCTTCAATTTCAGACCCTGGCTTTCTACTGGTAAGAGAGCTGTTAAAGGCTGGCCTCGAAGTCAACTGTTTGCCGGGCGCCACAGCCTTTGTGCCAGCTTTGGTCAACTCTGGGCTACCATCTGATCGTTTTGTTTTTGAGGGCTTTCTTCCGCATAAAAAAGGGCGTCAGACAAGATTGATAAAGTTAGCGGAAGAAGAGCGAACCATAATCCTTTATGAATCGCCTCACCGACTGATTAAATGCTTAGAGCAACTGAAAGAACATTTAGGAGACAGAAAAGCCTCAGTGTCGAGAGAAATTTCGAAGATGTTTGAAGAAACAGTTCGAGGTACTTTATCCGAATTGATTGATCATTTCACAACCAAGGGCGTGAAAGGTGAGTTTGTGGTTTTGGTTGAAGGAAAGGTTTAAACGCCCAATTAACCACCGCAACCAATATTTCTTTTAAAAGGAACGTCCTTCGGAATTCCTCCAAAATCAAAATCCTCCTTTTCGGTGTCTTGCAACTCTTTTTCATCAAGCTTTGGGTCTTTTTTAGGCTCCTCTTTTTCTTTCTTTGAAGCTCGAGTCTTTTTTTCTTTCATGATTTTATAACCGAATATTCCTGTTTAAAATTCCAAAATTGTATAGATTAGAAATATGTTGAATTTCTTTTCCAGAATCATTCAAAAGCAATTCGATCCAGTGGACAATTCTCCACTCGTATTATTTCGAATGATTTTCGGCTTTCTGATTTTCGCTGAAACCTTTGGCGCTATACTTACAGGTTGGGTTAAACAGGCCCTAATTGAGCCCAGTTTTACATTTACCCTCATAGGTTTAGAGTGGCTCCAACCCTTAAATGGCGGTGGAATGTACGCCTATTTCGCATTAATGGCCATTTGTGGTTTATGTGTTATGGTAGGCTATCGCTATAGGCTTAGCCTTAGTCTCTTCACTATTCTTTGGACGCTGGTCTATTGGATGCAAAAATCGCATTACAATAATCATTATTACCTGCTTATCCTTCTTTGCCTTTTCATGCTCTGCGTCCCAGCCCATGCTTATGCCTCATTAGATGCAAAAAGATGGAGTTCCGTGGTAAGCCTGACCTGCCCAAGGTGGTGCATAAACATTTTCATTATCCAGCTCTGGATTGTTTTCACATTTGCAGCTATTAACAAAATTTACCCAGGTTGGATTGAAGGGCACTTTATTCAAGTTGCATTGGGTTCAAAAAAAGGATACTGGTTAATAGGCGACCTCCTACAAAAGCAATCGCTCCAAAATCTGATTATATATGGTGGTATTGGCTTCGATTTATTCATTGTCTATTTCCTCCTTTGGAAGAAAACGAGGGTCATCGCCTTCATCACTTCAATAGTCTTCCACATCTTCAATGCAGTGGTTTTTCAGATTGGTATTTTCCCATTTATGATGATTGGCATCACGGTGCTATTCTTCAATCCCGAAACCATCAGAAAAAACTTCTTCCCTAAAAAGACTTTGATAGGGCTTTCTAATAATAAGCAAACCGAACTCAAAGCCGGTAGGCTAGCGTTAGCCGTAGTTTTCGCTATTTACTTCGGCTTTCAAATCTATTTACCCCTTCGGCATCACCTTTATAAAGGTGATGTTTCTTGGACGGAAGAAGGGCATCGACTTTCGTGGCGAATGATGTTAAGAATCAAATATGGAAATTTGGATTTTGAGGTAAAAGATCCAAAAACAAATAAAACATGGAGAGTGGACCCTTTAGATTTCTTTACGGCCAAACAAGTTGCAGCAGCAGCCTCAAAACCCGATATGATCTGGCAAATGGCCAGATGGATGGAAAAGCATTACAAAAAAGACGGAATAGCAGACATAGAGGTTTATGCCAATACCAGCGTCTCTCTAAACGGAAGTTCCCGACATGCCATTATTGATCCTGATGTAGATCTCACCCTAATGAAATGGCAGCCTTTCAGGCATTCTAAATGGATATTGAGCCCCAAATAACCTTTTATTTCCCCCTGCTTAAAATAGATTAACCTTAAAGCCATCTCTATTTTGTTATCAGCGTTGACTCTAGTAAATTGCGACTGTTTATATTTAATCTAAATAAGCATAGAGCCGTGAGAAGTCTAGCAGAGTTAAAGAAAAACGAGAGAGGAATCATAAATGGGTTTAAAGATGACACTCTTTCAGTCAAACTTATCGAAATGGGCTGCCTGCCCGGAACAGAAGTTTCTGTAGACCTTATCGCTCCTTTTGGCGACCCGATTGCTATTGGCGTTTCTGGCTATTGCCTGTCGCTCAGAAAAGATGAAGCAGCTTGTATCATGATTGAAGATTAGGACATGACAAAGGCGGACAGAATTAAAATTGCGCTTGTTGGAAATCCTAACTCTGGAAAAACAACACTTTTCAACTTACTCACTGGGCTAAATCAAAAAACGGGAAATTTCCCTGGAGTAACTGTAGATAAGAAATCTGGGTTCTCAAAACTACCCGATGGCACCACGGCCGAAATTATTGACCTTCCTGGTACTTATAGTGTCTACCCAAAAACATTGGATGAGCAGATTGTTCAAGACATTCTACTTGACCCTGAGCATCCACAATATCCTGATAAGGTAATTGTAGTTACCGATGCTTCCAACCTTAAAAGAAACCTCCTCCTTTTTACTCAAATAAGGGATTTAGGTATTCCATTAGTCTTGGTGCTCAACATGATGGATGTTGCCCAACTTAAGAAACTCAACATTGACCTAAGAGGCCTTTCCATTGACTTAGGAATAAAAATTATTCCAACGAACTCGCACAATGGCCACGGAGTAGCGGCTTTAAAAGAAGCCCTCACTCAGCCCCTGATCAAGAGTAAGCGGCCATTCTATGATATCTATGATTTAGCACCTAAAACCATAGATGTAATCAAAGTAGAATTTGACCTCACTGAAAATTACCGTGCCTACCAATACGCACAACAATCAGTGCGTTTGAATTTTTTGACGGAGGAAGAAAAGGAGAAAATTGCCAAAATAAAAACTGAAAATGGTTTCTATGATGTGCCAACTCAGTCTCAAGAAACCTTGGGTAGGTACCAGCTCATTTCTGATATTGTAGATAGAAATGTAAAAAATTCACAAGACCCACTAAAGAAATCTGTAAGCCAAAAAATAGACAGGGTGGTTACTCACCCTGTTTTTGGGTACCTCATTTTCTTTACGGTACTCATGCTCATTTTCCAGGCCATTTTCGCTTGGGCAGAAGCACCTATGAACCTTATTGAAGGATCAATAGCAGAATTTAGTGGCTGGGTGAAAGATGTTCTTCCTGAAGGCATTCTTTCTGATTTGCTCACCGATGGTGTGCTTGCTGGACTTGCTGGTGTTTTCGTATTTATCCCCCAAATCGCTATTCTATTTGCTTTTATTGCTCTTTTAGAAGAGAGTGGCTATATGTCCAGAGCAGTTTTCCTTATGGATAAGCTGATGAGAAAAGTTGGTCTCAATGGAAAATCCGTAGTGCCACTAATCAGCGGAATGGCTTGCGCTATTCCGGCCATTATGGCCACCAGAAATATTGAAAGCTGGAAGGACAGACTCATCACCATCTTTGTCACTCCTTTTATGAGTTGTTCAGCCAGATTACCTGTTTATGCTATTCTAATTGGCTTAGTTGTTCCCGATCAACAGGTGATTGGCATATTTAACCTTCAAGGTTTAGTGCTTCAAGCCTTATACCTTCTAGGCTTTTTGGCTGCTATTGGTTCGGCTTACGTAATGAAACTCATCCTAAAGAGCGATCAAAAGTCTTACTTCATCATGGAATTGCCAGGCTATAAAATTCCAAGCTGGAAGAATATTGGTCTCACCATTTACGATAAGTCAAAAACCTTTGTGTTTGAAGCCGGTAAAATAATCATCGCTATCTCTATCGTATTGTGGGTATTGGCCTCCTATGGTTTCAACGATAATTTCCGAAATGCGGAAGCGAACGTTAGGCAAAACATTGGCGTAAATGCATCTCAAGAAGAATATGAAATTGCCCTAAGCTCCTATAAGCTTGAATACTCTGTTGCTGGTTCATTCGGTAAAATTATAGAGCCCGCAATTCGTCCACTCGGTTATGACTGGAAAATAGGAATAGCTCTGATTACTTCCTTTGCGGCACGAGAGGTTTTTGTAGGCACTATGTCCACCATATACAGTATTGGCGCCAGTGATGATGATGATGTGACAATAAGGGAAAGGTTAAGTCAGGAAAAAAATCCTGAAACAGGTGAAGCTATGTACACCCCAGCGGTTGCCTTTTCACTCATGGTATTCTATGCTTTTGCGATGCAATGCATGAGTACATTAGCAATTGTGTATAGAGAAACTAAAGGGTGGAAGTGGCCGATAATCCAAACCATTTATATGACCGCAGTCGCCTATATCTCGGCACTTATCACCTATAACATTTTCTCATAGAGGATACATACAAGTCGTTAAGCGCTAAGATTATTGGTCTTGTACATTGGGCCTAAAGTTTAAAGGCAGCTTTACTGAAAAGCCTCCCCATGTCCACCAGCCCAAATATAGGGATGCTCGTTTACTGCTGAAATAGCCAGGAAAGGCAATCAGTGGTTGTTTTTCTTGAAAAAGGATCACGGACTTTTGAAACAGAGGAACATCACTAATGTCCATACCCACAACTTGATAGCTGGTAAGGCTCTGATCGTTACTCAAGGAAATTGTTGACCTCGATTTCTGATCGGTGTATTTATAGTTTCCACTTTTAGACTTACTTCTAAAAAGCTTCTTGTATTCTTCGTCTTCAAAGCCCTTTGTATACGTAACTTCTATATTAGGCGAGCCTAGTAATTTGTACTCCAGATCCTTATCAGATGGTTCAAGCCTTATGATTTCAGATAGTTTGGCAGGGTTTAGCGGGGTACTGTATTCTGAAGTAACAGAATCGAATTGAACGGTATTCACCAAAAAACCTTCCTCCGCAACTCTACTTTCGATCAAGGAATTCAAAAAATGGTTAACAGACCCATAATATGCCTTCCCTCGGGCCTCTTCCCATCTTGCATTTTGCTTTCTCGACTTTGGTTCAAGTTCCGTAAACTGTGCCTTGCCAATGTATGTTTTGGTGCCATTAATAAAAGTGAACTCTTCCAGAATGTAACTCACTTGATAACCTAGGGCATAATTCTCAATATATAACTTATCGTTTGCCGTTACTTCGTAGTTATTCAGAGAATCTAACACAAAGAAATCCAGCACTTCTGGGTTAACAATCCTACAATCTTTAGCGTTGCTATCTCTACCTAAAAAATCCTCTTCAAACCTTTTCAGAAGTCTTCGGTCACTTTTACGTTGCTTTCTAGTCTTGTTGGCCGAAACTTCAACCGGCTCTAAGGCCACTTCTTCAACATTCATTTCAATTATAAAAGTGTTGTTTTCTAATGGCTGTTTATAATTGAACGGAATCGTTTTGGGTTCATATCCAACATAGGACACGACAAGGTTAAAAGCGATATAAGGAATATTCTTAATTTCGAAATAGCCCTCAACATTTGTGGCCACTCCAAAGGTGCTATTGTCAATAAACACATTGGCAAAAGGAAGTGGGGTTTGGGTCTCCACGTCAAGTACCCGTCCCTTAATTGTTCTATCCGTGGAAGGCTGCTTGAGGATCACAATAGTTCCATTCACCCCTCTATAATAGAGATTGGCTTTGGATAATATATCTTCTAGGATTGCCCGCAGTGAGACACCATCATACGTAACCGAAAATTTATCCATTTTCGGAATGATCATAGTATTATATGAAAAATTGATTTGCGTCTGCCGATTCAATTGGCGCAGAGCAGCACTAAGCGTTACGTTATCAAATTCAACAACGTATTCAATGTCTAAAATTGAATTAGACCTCTCTTGAGCTTGTGCGTTAATACACCAAAATGCGTAGATGGAAACCAGAAATCCCCTGAGCATGTACCAATTTAATGATCGCAGGGCTTTCCGTCTAATTTTATTTGATTTTCTTTAAGAGAGATGAGTTTTACTTCAGTAAAAGTGGCTACAATCGTCTTAATTACGTCCTCGATTGCGGCTCCTTGAAAAGTTGTAGTAAGAGGACAAGAGCCAATTGCCTCATTGTAGTCAATTTCTACCCAATAGGTGTCTTCTAAATCTTTGAATACTTCACTTAGGGGAGTGGCATCGTATTCTAGTTTTCTTGTCCACCAACCGCTAAAGTTAGCGTCCTTCATTTCATTCTTCTGAAGAATTTTTCCCGATTTATCCAGTTTTGCACTTTGCCCTTTGGCTACATGCTCTTTTGCTCCAGTAATTGTTGAAGAAAACTCAACCAAGCCCTCAGTAACGTCTAGTTCCACACCATCCTCAGCATCGGTGGTTAAATTAAAGCTAGTTCCCAAAACTTTTACTGTACTATTTCCTGCTTCAATTATGAACGGCATCTCTTCATTTCGAACGATCTCAAAATTTGCCTCTCCTTTTAAGATCACATTACGATTGCTATCTCCAAAATTCTTAGATAAGGTAAGTTTAGCATTCGCGTTTAGTTTCACTAACGACCCATCAGGCAGTGTAAATTCTTTGATTCCATGCGCTACTGAAGCTAACTCAGTACCTTCCTCCTCTGTAGTATTTGTGGAGTTATAGATAAAATATCCTGCAACTGATAATACCAATAGAGAAGCAGCAATCTTTAAAAAGCTAAATCTGCCCTTTTCAATTTCAACAACCTTAGTTTCATTCGTGCGTTTGTTCACTCTATTCCAAGCGGAATTAGCATCGAAAATTTTATCATCCTCGTTGCTCGTTAAATCAAGCACATTAGCATAAGCCTCTAAATCGAGTCTAAGCTGTTTATCTTGAATCAATTGAGACTCAAAATTGGCTCGTTCGCTAGCATTTAGTTCATCGGCCAAATATTTGGCCATTAACTCTTCCATCATTTCCTTCTTTCTGTCAGTTAATGTAACAACCCTGACAATTTATTCCCCTATAACAAAACCACTAAAGGCAGAAAAAAAACTAGATAATCCTGAAGATGGTTCCTTAAAATTTTAAGCGCCTTACCCATATGCACTTCAACCGTCTTTTTAGATATCTGTAATTCCTCTGCAATTTCATGATACTTTAACCCTTCCTCCCTACTCATTCTGAAAACCTTCTGACATTGGGGAGGTAAGCTATCAAGTGCGTTTTCAATTCGTTTTTGCAATTCAAAATCAGGTTGATGACTCACATAGCTTTGCATGCTGATTTCAATAGAGTCTTGCTTATTGTTTACATACTTATTCACCACCTTTTCGTGCTTAATGTAATTAAGCGCGGTATTGTAAGCAGCTCTAAACAAGTATGATTTAAAATTGATGTCCTCTCGAATCATCTCTCGCTTTTCCCAAAGGTTTACGAAAGTGCTCTGCACAACTTCTTCGCAAGTATCTTCATCACGCAGTATTCTAAAAACATACCGGCAAGCGCCATTGTAATGTTCTTTGAATAAATGCTCGAAAGCGCGTCTATCGCCTTTGGCAAATGCAGCAAGAAGTTGATTTTCGTTTAACGACACTCTTTATGATTTCAGCAGCGTTGAAGATAAAAAGAAAAAACATATTCCAATGAATTTACGTGTTCTCATACTAATTAATTGACATTTTTGGTAGAAGTGTAAGTTGTGGTGTCTATGTTTGAACCTAAATACGCCTTAATGGTAAGAATGGTTTTTTATGCCCTTCATCTTATCCAGAGCCGCACTTAAATCTCTTATTAACGAAATGGAAAAACTTTTTAAAGAAAGGGCAGAGCAATTTGAACATAGCCTTAATGACCTAAAAAAAAGGTCCCTTTCACTGGCATGGCTTAGAGTCTCTTCATTTTTTGTAGCAATCATCTTAATTACACTTTTTGCAAACGCAAAAATAACAGAGGGAATAACCGCAACAGTCATTGGTTTTATTCTGCTCTTTTTCTACTTACTTAAAAAACATGTTGCCGTAAAGAAACAACTCGACTTTACAGAAGCCTTACTTAAAGTAAATAAAGAAGAGTTGCAGAGATTAGAAATGAAACTTTCCACATTAGATGATGGGGCTGAGTTCATCAATCCACTACACGAATACCATATTGACCTTGACGTCTTTGGTAGACATTCCATTTTTCAGTTAATCAATAGAGCCTCTACTGCCTTTGGCAGAGAGACCATGGCGAAATGGTTGAGTACTCCTGCCGATAAGAAGGAAATTCTTATGAGGCAAGAAGCATCAAAAGAAGTCGCTCCTTTAATTGATTGGAGACAAAACATTCAGGCAAGCGGCAGGGCTTTCAATGAAGAAAAGGCGAATATTGAACCGCTACTTTCTTGGATAAAAGAGCCCAATGTTCTGTTGACAAAAACATTTTACAAATTAGCCATTTTCCTTTTTCCACTGTTTACTCTCACATGCATTGTGCTTGCTTCTATTGGAGTATCCCCAATTGGGCTTCCCATTCTGGCTGTGTTTATTAATATTGGGGTTTTAGCTACTGTGTTTAAATATGCAGGTGATGTATTTCAGAAAACGGTTTTCAGCAATAAAATATTAAAGGCATACGAGTCCCAAATTACTTGGATTGAAAAGCAAGAACTGACATCACCTTTGATGAAAGACTTGAAAGGGAAACTTCAAACAGATGGTAAAGACGCTTCTGTGGTCATCAACCAACTTCAGTCCATTTTGGATAATCTGCACAACCGTGCTAACATGATGTACCAGATATTCAATATGCTCTTTATCCTAGATGTATATTGGTTGATACAGGCTGAAAAATGGAGGCAAAAGACCAAGGAAGATGTACAGTCATGGTTTGAGGCCATTGGAGAAATTGAAGCTGTGAATAGCCTTGGTGCATTCTACTTTTCAAATCCAACGGCTGTTTTCCCAACCATAGAAACGGAACCCTTCGTAATTAAGGCAACGCAAATGGGCCACCCAATGCTCAACGCTAAAAAGAGGGTGAGTAATGATTTTGATTTCTCTGGTAAAGGTGGAATCTGCTTGATCACAGGCTCGAACATGAGTGGAAAAAGTACATTCTTAAGAACAGTAGGAGTGAATTCAATTATGGCGCTTATGGGGGCTCCGGTTTGTGCCGAATCCATGAATATTTCCAAACTTCAGGTGTTTACCAGCATGCGTACTCAAGATGATTTGGAGGAAAGCGTTTCTTCTTTTTATGCAGAATTGAAAAGACTGAAGCAGCTTCTAGGCTCTATCAATCCAGAAATTCCTACGCTATTTATGATAGATGAAGTTCTGAAAGGAACCAATTCAGAGGACAGGCACACTGGCGCCAGTGCCTTGATCAGACAATTGAATAAATCTTACGCTTTTGGTTTTGTTTCCACACATGACCTGACGCTAGGCAAAATAACTACAGAACTAAACGGCATTAAAAACTACAGTTTCAATAGTGTGATTGAGAATGACGATATCATCTTCGATTATACGCTAACCCCAGGCCTTTGTAAAAGCTTTAACGCAACTAAGCTGATGCAAAAAATGGGAATAGAAATTATTGACTAAATTTGCCCGCATTCCATTAAAAACAAGCATGTCGGTATTTGATTCTAATTTCAAAATAGGAGTTTTAGGAGGAGGTCAACTGGGTAGAATGATGATTCAGTCGGCCATAGATTTCAACTTTAATGTGCACGTATTAGACCCTGATGCTAACGCACCTTGTAAAGAGATTGCGGCCTCATTTACACACGGAAAACTCACCGACTTCGACACGGTTTACAATTTTGGTAAAGACAAAGATGTAATTACCATTGAAATTGAAAACGTAAATACCGATGCCCTAAAGCAATTGGTTAAGGAAGGGAAAAAGGTATTTCCACAGCCTGAGGTAATTGAGTTGATTCAAAATAAGACACTTCAGAAAAGATTTTATAAAGAAAATGGCATACCCACGGCCGATTTTATTGAAACCCAGACGAAAGAAGATGTCGCAAAACATAAAGACTTTCTTCCATTTGTAAACAAACTGGCCACAGGAGGTTATGATGGACGTGGGGTTCAAGTCATTCGCACCGAAGAGGGCTTCAGCAAAGCTTTCGATGCCCCAGGTTTTGTGGAAAAACTTATTCCTTTCGAAAAAGAAATAGCCGTGATTGCTGCCAGAAATGAAAAAGGCGAGGTCACCTGTTTCCCAACAGTTGAAATGGTTTTTCACCCTGAATTGAATCTAGTGGAATACCTCTTTTCACCCGCAATAGTAAGCAAGAGCGTTGAGGATAAAGCCCAAGAAATTGCCAAAACGCTAATCACTAAACTCAACATGGTCGGTTTATTGGCCATTGAAATGTTCTTGACAAAAGAAGGAGAAATATTGGTAAACGAAGTAGCGCCAAGAACTCACAATAGTGGCCACCAAACCATTGAAGGTAACGAAACCTCTCAATTTGAACAGCATTTAAGAGCGATTTTAAACTTGCCTTTGGGCAGCACTAAAATTGTTCAACCAGCCGCAATGGTTAACCTTTTAGGCGAAGATGGCTTTGAAGGACCTGCCAAATATGAAGGAATGGAAAATGTACTCGGCCAAGAAGGCATTCACGTACACCTTTATGGCAAAAAAATTACCAAACCTCACCGTAAAATGGGGCACGCTACGATTACCGCGAGCAACATAGATGGTTTGAAGGAAAAAGTTAATTTCGTAAAAGCAGAATTAAAAATAAAAGCATGAGCAAGGCACTAGTAGGAATCATAATGGGTAGTCAGTCAGATTTGCGTGTAATGTCTGATGCGGCTTCTGTTTTAGAAGAATTGGGTGTTCCTTTTGAGGTAACCATAGTTTCTGCGCACCGAACACCACATAGAATGGTAGATTATGCCGAACAAGCCATTGACAAAGGGCTTAAGGTAATTATCGCTGGGGCAGGTGGTGCGGCTCATTTGCCGGGAATGGTGGCGTCCTTAACTACATTGCCTGTAATTGGCGTGCCTGTTAAATCGAGTAACTCTATCGATGGTTGGGATTCTGTTCTTTCAATTTTACAAATGCCTGGAGGCGTGCCGGTAGCGACTGTCGCCCTTGATGGCGCAAAGAATGCAGGTATTTTAGCCGCTCAAATCGTGGGTACTTTTAACCAAAAAGTAGCAGATAACCTGATCAACTACAAAACTGAAATGCGCGAAAAAGTAGAGCGTAGCGTAGAAGAATTGGCCGCTAAAGGCTGGAAAAAATAGGCCAAATGGCTGCTTTACATCTATCCCATATCAAAGAAACCTGCCTCTATGTTTCCGATCTAAACAAGACAGCGCATTTTTACCACTCCAGACTTGGACTGTCGATCGTTGCGAAAGTCGATGGACGACATATATTTTTTAAAGTAGGAAACTGTATGCTGCTCTGCTTTCTGCCTGAAGTGAGTGAAATGGAAGAGACTTTACCGCCTCATTTTGCCAAAGGCAAACAGCATATGGCCTTTGGGATTCCCCTGAAAGAATACGAAGACTGGAAGAAGAAGCTGATAGATTTACGCATTCCCATTACCTATGAACACCATTGGCGAGAAAACATATACTCTCTTTACTTTGAAGATCCAGATGGCAATGTTCTAGAAATTGTTCCGAACGAACTTTGGGATAATTAAATCTCGTATTCTAATTCATGAATTCCAGAATATTGGAAATCGAACCAATACTCATATTCTGAATATTGAATACAGTCTTCTAAAACCTGATCCGCCAAATTGAGTCTAACAAAGCTCGTTTGTGGTAACCATTCACGAAGCTTGAAAACTTGATCAAAAGGTAACCTAGAAACCTGAATATATCCAGTGCCTAAGTCGATGTGGGGTTGTGCTTTCATTTGAATGCAATTTTAATCAATTACGAAACACGCAACTTAATCTGCTGTTTATCAGATTATTAATTTTGTGTATCTAAAACAATAAGTCACCCGTATTTCGAGCGACTTATTGTTAAGATGACTTAATTGAGTAAAATGTTACAGTTGGCTTCAGAAATTACTTCTAGTTGCCTCCACCGCCCTTTTTCTTTTTCAGTAAGCCTTTCAATACGCTTTCGGCTTTCTTCTTTGCGTCTTCAAGCTTTTGGTCAGTAGTATCCTTTTTTACCCCTAATTTACCCGCCAATTTGAGCGCAACACTGTCGGTTTGGGACTTTAATAATGAATCGGCTTTAGACTTAAGCTCCGTTTTCTTCGCATCCAAGACTAGGCTTGCTGAGTCTTTCGCTTGATCAACCTTGGCCTGAACTTCTTGCTTCACCTCTTCCTTCTTTTCGTCTACTTTAGCTTTTACAGAAGCCGTTACTGCGCTTTTGACGTCAGTACCGTCACTGTTGCTTACACTTCTAAGTCCGAATTCAGGCTTAGCATAGGTGCCACTCATTCCAATGTTCAATCTCATAGTACTGCTTGAAGCAGCCGAACTACCCGTGATTTGGGAAACTAAACTATTCAACTGAGCTCCAATTTGGCCGGCATCAACATCCATTCCTAAAACATAATCGATTGAACCGTCAATTCCCGTACTTCCCGCAATGGTAGTTTTATAATCACCAAGTTTCACATCAAAAGGCTTCACGAAAAGTCGGCCATCTTTAATTTCTGCCGACATTTTCACTTTGTCTAAAGTTGAAGTAGAAAGTTTTTGAAGCTTAGTAAGCGAGGTTAGGCCCGTAACAATTTTTGAGTCTTGGTCTAAACTGGCTTGTAACAACTGCAATACTCCACTACCAGATAAGGTGCTATAGTCAGGCATCATGTCCGCGCCCAATGCTCCCGCCATTGCAAAATCTGTTGACAAAAGACCTTGCATCTTCTCGGCTATTGGTGCTAATTTCTGGATCATCTCGATACTCTGAAATGACTGAGGAATTGAAATCTCTTTTACTTTAAACCCAAAAGCAAAGAGTGGTTTTTCTGGTTTACTGTCGTAAGAACCTTGTAAACCAACTGTACCATTAAGGGTTTTCATGTTGGCATTTTCAAGGGCTACCTTTCCGTCCTTCACTACCAAACCGCTATTCACTTCTTTAAGCTCAAGCTTATTGTACATTACTTTATTTACCGAAGCGTTCATGTTGAACTCCACATTTTCAGGAATTCTAACCACCTGCATAGGTTCACCCGTTTCGTCAACGACTTCCTCATCCGATTCGGTCATCCATTCGTTTACGTTCAGCACATCAGCTGCAGCATTCAGATTCCCTTTTAGTTTTCCTTCGTTCAAAGCAAAGCCTAAGTAGTTTTCAATTTTACCCGTAGCGCTAAAGTTGGTTTCGCCAGCCGAACCCTTTAGCTCGCTTAGGTTAATGCTGTTTTTATCAAAAGAGGTGGTTGCAGAAGATACTTTAAAGGTTTTGCCCATCGCTTCATCGGCATATACAAGGTTGGTCACTTTCAGTTCCCCTTTAGTATCCAAATTTTGATAACGCTCATTCTCTATATCGCTCATTCGGCCTTTTGAACTCAAATCAGCCATAATGATTCCAGAAGCTTGTACACCTTCCATTGGGTAAATCTTAAAGATTTTCTCAAGGTCAATCGTTCCTTTTGCCGTAGCATCCCATTCAAAGTCATCCGGGTTTTGAAGCATCAACTTGGCCTGAAAAGGCTGTCCATCCATCATGAAATCCATATTGGAAACATTGATTTTAGTATCCTTTATTTTGCCTGTTGGGTTGAGTACTTCGGCCATCACATTGATTTTCTCAAGAGGAATAGGGAACTCCGTGGATTTTATCAATCCATCTTTGAGGTTCATTGTAATGTCTAGTGTAGGAATGATAGATTGTATGCTGTCATACTTACCATTGGCCTTTGCATTCAAGGTCATTATTCCGTCTAGCACAAGCCCTTCAATAGGCAACATGCTATTAAGGTCTTTCAGGTTCAACGTACCCTTAATGTCAGCATCTATAGGATAATCCTTAAGGTTAGCTACTTTCAATCGTGCATCAAAAGGGTTCTTCCCAAAGTCAACATGCATTTTCTTCAAGTCGATTACAGTGTTTTCAATCACTCCATCAGGGTTATCTACATTCAAGGCAACTTGGATATTATTAATTGCTTCGGGTAAACCAGGGTATTGAACAGAGGCATCATCAACATTCAAGTTCAGATTGAATGCAGGCATTTCTGTATCTGAATATCTGCCCTTCACCATTCCACTAAACGAAACATTACCTGCTGCTTTCACATCGTTAAAGCTTTCGGTGTAAGCCCCGGGAATAAGTGAGAATATTTTTTTGAAATCTGATGATGGCGAGCTAAAAGAAAGGTCCATGCCATAAGCATCATCGAACATGGTAAATGAGCCATTGGCGGCTAAAGGAAATTCGTTAATCAGGAATTCATTTTCTTTAAAAGTGAACTTCATGTTGGGCAAGTCCATGCTCATCACCAAGTCCATCGTTACCGATTTATTGGTTACATATTCGGTTCCATCGTAAGCAAATGTGGCAGCGTCTACTTTGCCTTCAGAAACCAAGTCGAATATGTCTTCTGCAAAATCGCCTTTCCCAGAAATGTTAATTCCACTAAGCCGTGTGAAAACTTGAGAAGATTGATCGAAGTAAATAAACTCCCCATTTGAAACGGAAAAGCTACTGATTCCAAAGCCGACAGAAGATTCAGACTCAGGAGTGGCTACTTCTTCCATATCAGTCGAAGCTTTCATTATGTCATAGTTGGCCGTTCCGTCTTCTAAAACAATAATGGTAATATCTGGAGACTCCAGACTTACTCCTTTAATGGTAATGGCATCACCAAAAAGCACTTCTTTCAAGTTAATCTGCGCCTCCAGGTTCTTCACACTGGCAAGCGTATCTCCTTCAAAAACACCTTTACCAATAATGCCAAAGTCGCCAAGGCTTACCGTAAAATCTGGAAAATTCTTAATGAGCGAAAGTCCGAATTTATCTACATCAAAGAATAAAGTGGCTTCCGTATTTTTATCGAACTCAGACACAATTTTATCTCTGATTTTATCTTTGAAAAAGACGGGAATCAGCAGTAGCAATAGAAAGATGGCTAGAAATATTCCGATAACAATTTTTAAAAAGCGCTTCATAAAACTTTAGTTTTTAATGCCACAAAAGTAGATAATTAACTAAGAAGAAGCCTCGATGTTATAAAAATGAAGATTAAATAATCCTGAGGGCTTAGGATTTAAGTTTTCTAATCTTTCTTGGCCCATACCACAACCAAATGCCTGATATGGAAAGAACTAAAAGGCCAAGGCCCAAAACGTTCATTGAAATCACCTTGAATAGCTCAGAAATGATACTTCCATCATGAATCTGTTCAATCCAATCGGAATTTCGTTTGGCTACGGAATAAACCTCGAGCGTTTGGGCATCTACCTGTACTTCCCAGCTTCCAGTATCGAATATCACTTTCGCAATTCCTTTGGTGGGTCTGTACTCAATTCGGTCAAAATTGGAAGCGTCTAAACCTAAACTATCTACAGCCTGAAGTGAGACTTCAGCCAAGCGATGGACAGGCTGCCAATCGGAAATATTCAATGTTTCACCATTCTGAGTAGGGGGCTGAAGAATGTCAATGTTCTTTTTCCACCCTAAAATCAGTCCCGTAATCGAACTTATAATCAGAAAAGCCACGATGAACAAACCAAGTGTCTTGTGGATTTGACGATATGATCTTATGCTTTTTACAAGCTTAACAGGAGCCTTGGCCATAAATCAATGAGTTTTGCTGAAAGCGCGAATAAGTGGAATTTAAGTGGAACCCACAACCATAATTATATGAACAAAGCTTTGATTAATGTAGCAAATCTACTGACCGAAAGCCCGGGATGATAAATTGTATGTTACGTAATTTGTTATTGTGTTACCTCAATGTTAACTTAATGTTAACAAGAGTGTCATAAAATAGTAACTTCGTATCTAGGTAATGAAAAAAAGGAGAGACATATGGTTGATAATAATAGTGGGGTTTCTCCACTTTAACCTATATGCCCAAACCCCTATTCAAAATCATTCGTTGCAGGAAACGCTTACCAAAGCTGATCTATTTCTGGCCGATGCTCAACCAGAGCAACGAATAGAGGTTCATCAGAGTCTTACGCAACTCATTGATAATCTTGAATCTATAAGAAATAAAGAAACTAATGATGACGCCTTCTTGCGTAAGGTCTTTCTTAAAACCAATAGAAAAAATCTTCGCAGATATAATCTCTACTCTGACTTTTCTGAAACCTTGCTCAACGGCAATTATGGCTGTCTATCAGGCACAATTCTATACTCCCTTCTTCTATCGCATTTCGATTTTGACTTTACAGCAATAGAGCTTTCAGATCACGTCTATTTATTGGTAGAGAAGGATAAGTCAAAGTTCATTTTTGAATCAACCTTGGGGTCTAGGGGTTTTATTGCCAACAAAAAAGACATCGATAAAGCGCTGAATGGTTATAGTGAAAGGTCACTTGTCAATCAATCAATGGCAGCCGTAGCTTCAATAAAGAGTAGTGAGCAAACATCCTTTATCAATAATCGAATTGGCTTGAAAGAGCTAGCTGGACTGCAGTATTATAATAAGGCCTTTGAAAGTTTTAAGAACTCTGAACTGATTACTGCGTTGAAATACACTGAAGAGTCTCACGATTTGTACCCTTCAGTAAGAATAAAGCAACTTATGCAATTAATAGTAAACCAAATTCTTTATAGCGAAGGATTAACCCAAGAGGTAAAACAAAATGCCTTAAACAATTACATTTCTCACGTCCGTGGGAATAAGATCAGTCAAACCAAATAGGCTTTCTCTCTACATACTTATAATGGTGAACTCAACTCTTCGGTTGATGGCTCTACCCATTACAGTTCTGTTGGTGGTCAATGGCTCACTTTCTCCATGCCAGACAAACTGAAGCCTGTCCTCTTTAATTCCTAAGGTAGCAAGCGCTTTGCGAACGGCCTCCACCCTTCTTCGAGACAAGTCAATATTATACTCTAGTGTACCATAACTATCAGTATGGCCTGCCAACTCGACAATAGCCGTTGGGTAGTCGTTCATAAACTTGGCAAGGTTCCTAATTTCCGTCCATGACCTAGGTTTGAGTAAGTCTTTATCAAAATCGAAGAACACATTTCGAATGATAAATGAAGCCCCTGGAGCGGCTTTTACCACCTGCGCATTTACGTTTATTATTGGTGCCTGAACGCCACTTACTAGGGCATTAGACTCGATTGGAGCTTGACCCAATTCTTTCCGCTGAGCATTTAAAAGCTCAAAAGTATCTCTCTTAATCTGAGGCAAGGCAAGATCGATAGCAATCGCTCTCATAATATCGGTTGGAACACTAATAGGCTCTCCCGTAGCCAAATCTGCACTATCAAGGTCTAATTTATCAAGTGTAACTGCATACACATTGATTTCCGAAATATCCAACAAGTCAATCGTAGCGCCAACTGGAATAAACCCAGGTATTTCGGCCCTATAGCTATAAATTTCATCCGCTGGTAATTCAATACAATAGTTACCAGCAGCATCTGTTCTTACTCGACCCACTTCGACTCCATCCCTTAACCTAGAGAACACCACTTCAGCATCTAAAGGATCTCCTGTCTCAGGGTCAGCAATTGAACCACAAAGCGTTACTAATCTTAGCTGACGAGTTACCAAAGGCAAGGTCAAAGAGTGAATATCTAAATCATTACCTTCCACCTCTCTACAGAAATAAGCAAATGAGCCATCATGTGGAATGAAAAGGAACATATCGTCCACTTCTGTATTAATCACTGGCCCCAAGTTTTCTGGTTCAGTCCAGCTTGTCCATGAGTTATCTAAACGTCTGGTGACAAAAATATCTTTCTTCCCATATCCACTATGTCCTTCGGAAGTGAAAAACATTGTTTTTTTATCAGCCATCAAAAATTGGCCTTCTTCTTCGCCAGCAGAATTGATTACGGGCCCCATATGCAATGGCTCTGTCCATAAGCCATCTTTCTGCAAAAAGCTTACATACAGATCTCTACCGCCTTCAGTCCCCCTTCCTTCTTCAGAAATAAGAAGGATTTCACTATCCGGTGTCAACCAAAAATTTACATTTCGGTGAACATTAATATCGTTGAAAATTTTTAGGTTGTCTGGCTTAGTCCATTCCGTTTTGGATACCCTCTGACTTTTTGAAATCCCATATTTCATTCCACCAGACAAATACTGATTCCCCAGAATAATCAGTTCTTCGTCTTCTTGGAGAAATGAACTTATAAAATTCGGGTCGGGATTATTAAGTACATCACCAATGTTCTTCGCTTGCCCCCAATCTAGTGTAGTTGAATCAAAATCGGAATACCATATATCCTCTAAGTCTTCTTCTCCTCCCACATTTTCAGGGTGCCCTCTTCTACTAAAATAGAGCGTTTTCTTGTCTTTGGTCATTAGGGGCTTTATCTCCCTATTCGTACTATTTACCAAATCATTCAGTCTATAGACCATCAATTTGGTGTTGATGTTAGGCATTAGGTTAATTTTTGCCTCAATTGGTTCTTGTGAATTGGAAACGCCAATACAATCAAGGGCCGTAAAGCCATCAACCGACCTTCCATCAATTACTATTTTAACTGCCTTTACATTGTAAGGAGTTCTATCAAAAAATATTCTGAACATCCTGTGCGAGTCACTGATAGGTCCTGGGGTTTGTTTGAATACAGAATGCTCCTTGTTATCTTCATCATAAAGAAATACTTCCCGTATTGCTCCAGGATTAAATGTTTCACCGATTGCAATTTGATCGATAGGCATTTCTAAATCGAATTGCACTTTAATAAATTCAACGGTATTAGGATTGAAGGGCGACCAAGCGCTGGGGTTATCTCCGCCTGCAGGAAGTACATTAGGCTTACCTAGGGCCTGTTTTGCAGAGCCTTGAAGCTCAGAGATTTCTGAGGAATAGTCAATTACACGAGAAGCCCACTGAACCGTGGTTTGGGAATAGGTCGCAGTAAAGCAAAACACCCAAAGAAGCGCACAAACGACAATTCTCATAAAAGTGGAAACACACATGTTAATTGAGGTTCAATATTAACCAATTATAACAAGGAAATGAATAATTAAGCCTAGCAAATAGCCTTTCCCTACTCAATTGATCTTTGGTTGAAGATCATATACCCGAATGAGAGCGATAACCCTAAACTGGAAGTAGGATTTTCTAAATAATTCACGCGGAAGGTAAGCGGCCCTAAAACCGAATTGTAAATTAATCCTGCCATTCCTAAAAGGCGAATACTATCAAACCCTCTTTTGTCTTGAGCACCCTGTCCTGCCATTTGCTGAGGCCGATTATAGGCACTAAACCCATAAACTTCACCTCTCAAAAACAAACTATTGGCTAAACGAACAGAATGAATCATTCCAGCACCAACATAACTGTAGGCCCTATAGTTAGGCAAAAAATAGGTTTCTGAATCGAACATCGGGTTAAACTGAGTAGCATAAATCAAACTTGATTGATAATTTATAAAATTGGGTTGGCTACTATAAACGGACTCAAATTTCCACCCAAATCGGTAGTTTTCAGAAATTTTCTTGTACTCTTCAAAATACAATTCCAGTGAAAGCCAGTTTTTGGACTCCGTATAGGTGGTTCTTTCATTGGGTCTAAATAAAACAGAAGTGCTGCCTGGCGTATACGAAAGTTGGCCTAACAAAACGTTAGCTGAAGTGTAAAATCTGACTCCCGAGGTGGCGAATTGTTTCACATTTAAACTGTTCCTCTCATAACTCAGCTTACCCTTGAAAGCCTCAAATCTTGTATGATCTAAACTTTCATCCACAGAAATATTCCCAACATTGCTAAAGTTATCTGAGTTTCTTATATAGGCAGCTTCAGCTGTAAATACGCTGCGTTGGCCAGAGCCTAAGCCAACCACTGCTCCAAATTTTCTGTCAATTCGATTTAGAATAGTTGGACTTGCCTTTTCGTTGAAAAAATCATCTGTATTAAGGTAATCCCATTGATTAAGCAAAAACGAAGGCTCTAAAAACAACCTCGTTCTTGGGTTAAGGTTGAAACGGGTACCCAAATAAACGGATTCGTAAAATTTCCCTGTCGAAATTTTAAGCTTATACGAATTCAGGTATCGGTTAAAAGAGTTGAGCGTCAGTCCAAAATGAAGAGTGCTCACGCTTCTAGTAGAAAGATTTCCTCCAAAGTCAACCGATAAGCCGTTTCTTGCTGTAGGTTTTAAATAGAACTCTAATACATAATAGCCATTCTCACTATCGTAATCAAAATTCAGGTAGATGTTTCTAAAATAAGCTTCTGAAACTAACTTGAAGTAAGCTTGCCTGATTTCTAATAAGCTTAACGGCCCATCCTTGAACGAAACGAGGGAGTTAATCAATAACTCCTGTTTGGGCATAAAACCAAAGAGCTTAATCGCTCCAAACTTATAATCGACAAATTGATCTCTGAATTCAGCTCGATCCAATTCCACTTCGGCCTTTGCCACCCTTCTAGAGATCTTCTGCTTAATACTCTCCATTTGACTCATCGTGACATCATAACCCGCTTTAATCAGCTCTGGCACTTTGTCAAAGGACATGGCCGTAAATGGCTTCATATCGGGCTCAAGATAGATGTCGGTACTGTCTAACTGGCTAGGGTCGGTTTTATTAAGAAAGAGAAAAAGGAGGGCATCGGTCAAAATCTCTTCATCAGCATCAAACGGGTAAGACTCTGCCTTTTTAGTCGCCACATTTGAACCAATAGTAACTTCAGGGTTAAAATCTTCCTTCATAATGTCCACTGGGAAATTATCGTATACGCCCCCATCGAATATATACTGATTCTGAAATTTGATAGGGCGATAAAAGAACGGTACTGCCATGGAAGAGCGTGTAGCTTGCATTAACGAACCTGTGTCCAGCCTTACTACTTTTTCTGAAAATATATCTGCAGCTACTGCTTTAAAAGGAACAAAAAGCTTGTCGAAGTTATAGTTAGCAGCTTGGGCTGCCTGTCCTAAATATTCATTCAAAAGAAAATTAATGATAATATCATTGGCCAATGGCGTACTAATGGATGCCTGAAAATCCTTGTCGAAAAGTAAATCTACCGTAATCCATGAAGCATCATCTTGCGACTTCGTATAATTGTATTGGTAGCGCTCTGAAGATTTGCCATTGATCCAATCTTCAAAGTTAGGGTTGTTAACAATCTCTTCGATTTCCTCTGGGCTAAACCCAGCTGCATAGAGCGAGCCCACAACGGCTCCCATGGAGGTTCCCACTACGTAATCGATTGGGATATTATTTTCTTCAAGCGCCTTCATTACGCCAATATGGGCAATCCCCTTGGCCGCCCCTCCACTCAACACCAAACCCACTTTTTGCGCATGGATGATAAAGGAACTACACAACAATAGTGTAATAATCAGAGACCTGTTGGCGATTTTAATTGGCATAAAAAAAGCAGGGATTAGCCTGCTTAAAAATATAGATTCAATTTCGTTTATCTACTACTAGCAGTAATAACATCTTCAACCCACTCCATGGGTATATCGTTTAGCTTTTTATCCATTAATTCTTTCATGGCTTCAAACTTCACTATATGCTCAGGTGAAAGTGGTTTTTCGGCCGGCAAATCCTCTCTCAAGAAATCTACTTGCTCGCCTCTTTTCCAAAACCTAAAGCAAAGGTGATTTCCCGTGGCCAAACCCGTACTTCCAACATAGCCTATGATATCTCCTTTTTTGACTTTCTGACCATTTTTGTAATTGCCAAATTTAGACATGTGTAGGTAGCCCGTGGTATAGGTGCCGTTATGTCTAATTTTTACATAATTCCCATTCCCACCAGTATAACCTCGTGCAATGATTACTCCATCAGCGGCTGCTTTAATTGGCGTTCCTTTATCGGCAGCAAAGTCAGTTCCCAAATGGGCTCTTCTTGTGTTCAATACTGGGTGAAGGCGACTTTTACTATAGCGGGAAGAGATTCGAGAAAACTCAACTGGATACCTCAAGAAGGCCCTTTGAAGGCTCTCTCCTAAGTCATCATAATAATCGAGCCCATCTCCTTGGTCGTAGACATAGGCCA
The DNA here is from genome assembly GCA_963977345.1 of uncultured Roseivirga sp. Classification (GTDB taxonomy): domain Bacteria; phylum Bacteroidota; class Bacteroidia; order Cytophagales; family Cyclobacteriaceae; genus Roseivirga. The sequence continues at coordinate 10,912 of CAXBPM010000001.1, read as the reverse complement.
TATAGTTATTTCGAATGTGATTGAACTCTGCGCCCAATACTTTCCCGATACCTATAGATTGACCTTCTACTTGTCTCTCTTCATAAATTACTTTGAACCAATCTCCTACTTGCAAAGAGCGCATGTCGATCTGCCAACCGAAAACATCGGCCACAGCACTTACCAAAGCAGCTGAACCTCCTTTTTCCCTAATGGAATGGTCGAGTGACACAGTAATTCTTCCAGACATTGTTGTTTCAATTGTTTCAACCTCTCTTTCCTCTTTGTAGATGGAAATCGAATCCTTCAATTGATAAACTACATATTCTAAAGGGCTAGGCTCATAAACAAAATAAGCAGCTCGCTTCAGAGAGTCTTCTGTATAAAAAAGGGTATAGTCTCGATTTGGAATAAAATTTCGAACACTAAAAACGTCTTTGGACAGACGGTCAATGCTGAAAATATCTTGATTACTGATGTTAAAAGGGAGAAGAATATCTGCTATCGTTTGATTGCGTTTTATCTTTCCCTCAAGAACTTGATATTGATCTACTGGGATTCCAAACTTATAAAGCGGTTCGGGAATATCCGCCACCTCATTCATTGGTATTTCCTCCTCAATATAAGGAGTACTTTCTCTGCTAAAATAGAAGTATAGAACTACCACAACAACTAAACCTACTACACTGGCAAGTCCTAAGTTTCTTTTCATTATTCGTTAGTTTTTACCTTTCAACGGCAAAGTACTAAAAATGTGTCCCTTTTGTAAACCTTTTTTTTCGACTATATTTTCGAGCCCCTTAACCTGAGGCTGTTGAGCACCACGGATACAGACGAAAATGCCATGGCTGCTCCCGCAATCATTGGGTTTAAAAGGAAGCCATTGACTGGAAAAAGCACACCAGCTGCCAATGGAATGGCGACTACATTATAGGCAAAAGCCCAAAACAAATTCTGCTTCATGGTTCTTGTCGTCTTTTCAGAAAGCAAAATCAGCTGATACAGTTTAGAAATATCTCCGTTGAGTAAAGTGACTGATGCGCTTTCTAAGGCCACATCTGCTCCAGTGCTCATCGCAATTCCTAAGTCGGCCTCGGCCATTGAAGGTGCATCGTTAATGCCATCACCAGCAAAAGCAACAATATGACCGTCTGCCTTGGCCTGTTTTACAATCGCGTGTTTGTCATCTGGCATCAAGCTGGCCTGGAACTTCTTGATTCCTGTTTCGCGTGCCACATTAGCGCAAATTTGTTCGTTGTCGCCAGAAAGCATTTCGATCTCTATCCCGCGCTTTTGCAATTGTGCCACCAAAGCTGCGGATGATTTACGGACGGTATCTTTTAACGCAATTAAGGCCAAAACCTTTTCGTCCCGAATAAAGAAGACTTGGGTTCGGCCTTCCTTATCATAGCTTTTGATCAAATCACTGACATCATCAGAAATAGAGAGTTCTTTCAAACCACTCTTTCCTACAATTTTATAATTATGCTGATCCAATGTCGTGGCTAGTCCAACCCCTGCAATGGTTTTGAGGTCTTTGATTTGTACAGGGAAAAGTGAATAATTCTCCTCTAGGTAATCGGTAACGGCACCAGCAATTGGGTGATTTGATGCAGCCTCCATTCCATTGAGTACACTTAGGAGCTCAAGGTTATTGTCTTCAGTAAAGAAGGTTTTGAAATCGGTAACCGAGAGTTTCCCTTCTGATATTGTTCCTGTTTTATCTAGAAACAGTTTGGTCACTTTCGATGCGTTTTCTAAAGCAATGGCATCCTTAACAAGAATTCCGTTTTTAGCTCCTTTACCAATTCCGACCATAATGGCCATCGGTGTTGCCAAGCCAAGCGCACAAGGACATGCGATAATTAATACAGAAAAGGTATTTACGAAAGCGTATGTAAGTGCTGGATCGGGGCCCGCGAAGTACCATATAATGAAAGTAAGTGCGGCCAAACCAAGCACGATGGGCACAAAAACACCAGCAATTTTATCGGCCAACTGTTGGGCTGGTGCCTTAGAGCCTTGTGCTTCTGTAATCATCTGAATGATTTTACCCAAAACGGTATCCTCACCCAATTTCTCGGTTTTAACTTGTAGGCTGCCATCGGTATTGATGGTTCCTGCTTTTACTTCATCTCCTTCCGATTTTTCTACGAATAGAGATTCACCAGAAATCATGGCCTCATCTAAACTTGCTCGCCCAGAAACGATTTTTCCATCCACGGGAATCTTCTCGCCCGCTTTTACCAAAAGAATATCGTTTAGCTGAACCTCCTCAAATAGAATTTCATGTTGCTCACCGTCTTCTATTCGAATTACCTTTTTAACCTGAAGTTCATAAAGTTTTTCGATGGCTTTTGAAGTGGAAAACTTGGCCTTTTCTTCCAAGTATTTTCCAAGAAGTATAAAGACGATAATCACCGCGGCCGACTCATAATATACATGAACCTGCAAGCCTTGATTTCTGATTATTTCAGGAAAAATGGTATTGAACATGCTGAACAGAAAAGCCGAACCAGTTCCAAAAGCAATGAGGGTATCCATGTTTACGGCACCTCGCTTGATTTGCGAAAAAGCACTCGTGAAAAATCTCCAGCCAGAAATAAAGACTACGGGGAATGAGAGGGCCAGTAAAACCCAGTTCTTATAGGGGAAGTCGCCCACAAACATGGACAGCACCATGACCACGACACCAAGAGAGATGGCCAGCGTCAATGCTCGTTTTGTTTTTATTAAGCCTTCTTCGCGCGATGCGTCTACAGAGGCCTTGTCCTTTTTGGCTTGGAGCGTATAGCCTGCTCCTTTTACATATTTCTGAAGCAGCTTAAAATCCACTTCAGACTCATTGTATACTAAGGTCACCGTATTGGTGGCGTAGTTTACTGAAGCCTCTTCTACTCCTTTGCTGTTCTTGAGGGTCTTCTCAACGGTGGAAGCACAGCCTGCACAGTGCATTCCTTCAACTGGATATGTATCTTTAATCATGGCTTCTTTCATTGCGTTCAGCCAACATTACCAACGCTCGAAAAGCGCCACAGGTATGGCATTAGCGTTTAGCAAATTCAGCGAGCCCTTTGTCTAGAAATTCCACAAAGTTGGACACTTCAGCATCATAAGATTTTGGACGAACCAATGGCTCTTCATTATTGTCTAAGAGCACATAGTAAGGTTGTGCGTTGCCATTAAAACGGGTGATCTGAAAATCGAAGTTCTGTTTGCCGATGGTCTTTTTCACTTTGTTATCGAACTCAGAAGTGTACCATTCTGACTGGGGTAATTCTGTTTTATCATCTACATACAAAGCCACCACTACGTAGTCTTCTTTTATTCTTCTGAGTACTTCCGGGTCAGACCAAACGTACTCTTCCATCTTACGACAGTTTACGCAACCGTGGCCAGTAAAGTCAATGAAGAGAGGTTTTTTCACTTTTTTGGAATAAGCCAAAGCTTGTTCGTAATCAAAAAAGCCTTTGATGCCATGTGGCAAATGTAAAATGTTGGAATACTTTACTGTGCTCGGAAAACCTGTTTCTGAAACCGATCCAGAAATTTGAGCAGCCCCGATTTCTTCTCTTATCATTTCCCTTACGGAAAAATCATGTGTGCTCAGGGGAGGCAAATAACCCGAAAGCCCTTTGAGTGGTGCGCCAAACATACCTGGCAATAAGTACACGGCAAACACAAAACTAATGATGGCCATCACCAAACGAGGTACCGAAGTTTTTTGAACTTCGTCATCGTGTGGCAAACGTAATTTCCCTAATAAATAGAAGCCTAAAAGTACCGCAATCACCAACCAAATGGCAATATAAATTTCACGGTCGAGCAAGCCCCAATGATAGGCCTGATCGGCTACACTTAGGAATTTGAAACCCAAGGCCAATTCGATGAATCCCAAAACCACTTTCACCGAGTTTAACCAGCCACCAGATTTTGGAAGGCTCTTCAACATTCCAGGGAAAATGGCGAACAGCGTAAAAGGAATCGCAAAGGCTGAAGAAAAGCCCAACATTCCCACAACAGGCTTGATCACTTGCCCTTGAAAAGATTCGATTAAGATTGTTCCTACAATTGGCCCAGTGCATGAAAATGAAACAAGCACCAAAGTAAAAGCCATAAAGAAGGTGCCGAACATTCCACCCTTATTGGCCTTTTTGTCCATTTTATTGACAAATCCGCTAGGCAATACGATTTCGAAAAGTCCGAAGAAGGACAGTGCGAAGATCACGAATACCGCAAAGAAAATGATGTTTGGAATAGCGCCTGTGGCCAGTTCATTGGCAATCCCTACTCCGAATAAACTTGTGAAAATCAAGCCTATTAAGATATAGATGACAATAATTGACACCCCGTAAATACTGGCTTTTGTAATGGCCTGCGCCCTCGACTGACTGCTATTCGTAAAGAAAGCGACTGTCATAGGAATCATTGGGAAAACGCAAGGCGTTAATAATGCTGCCAAACCAAAAAGAAATGCAGTAATAAAAAAGCCCCATAAGGAGCCATCGTCTTCTGGTTTAAGCAAATCATCATACGCGCTTTCGCTTGGTTTGCTATTTGTACCCGATGTTACACCAGCCGCTGTTGTGATCTTTTGTGCGCCATCTTCTAGGGCAGAAAAATCCACGTCAAAATCTTCATTCCCATTGATACAAAGCCCTTCTACATCAGAGCAGGTTTGGAAATCTAATGTGCCAACTAATTTAAAGTCGGCTTTTAGAATCTTGATTCTCTGTTTAAACTCACCCTTTCCAGTAAAGTAAGTTACTTCCTCATTAAAAAAATTATCGAATTTCTTCTTAGGATTGGTAGGAATCAAATCTCCGATTACCTCAAAACCATCCGTTTCATCAAAAGAAACAGTAGCAGGAAGAGGAGATGCATCGGGAGCTAAATCACTAGAATAGATATACCAATTGGCATCTACTTCTACATTGAAAACAAGATCAATTTCAGCGCCTACTTCCGCAGTTCCTTCCTTGCTGAGTTTCCAAGAAGTTACTTTTCGTATGCCTGGTCCTTGACTTAATAGGCTTTGAGGAGCTACTTCTGTTGGGGTTTCCGATGGTGTTTTTTCACCCCCTGCTACCTTTATGAAATCAATGACGAAATCCTGTTCACCAGGAATACATTGCCCATTTACATCGGTACAAGTCTGAAACTCAAGTGTGCCTGAAACTTTAAGGTTACTGCTGAGTACTTTTATCTTCTGCCTAAACTCTCCTTTCTTAGCAAAATACTCAACCGTATCACCCCAAATTGGATCAAATTTATGCTTTGGATTAACGCCATATAGCTTGCCAATGACTTTAAAAGAAGGGTCTTCATTCAGCTCTGCAGTGGCTGGTATGGCCATCACATCTTCTTTTTGATTTGATGAGTAGATGTACCAATCCTTAACTACATTAACGTTGAAGATTAACTCGATCTCATCCCCAACTTTTACTTCTTTCTGCGAAGCATCGAAAGTCCAATTCGTGGTTTGTTTAAATTGTGCAAACGAGCTTAAGGCATAGCCAATAAAGATCAGGGATAATAAATACTTTCTCATAAGGCAGGAATGTAGGGAGCAAAACTCCCCATTCTTTTAAGTGTCAGTGTAAATGTACTTTAGTCATTCAATTCAGCAAAGTTCTTAAAGAATAACGGAATGGTTTCAATGCCTTTAAAGTAATTGAAAACCCCATAGTGTTCGTTTGGTGAATGAATCGCATCTGAATCTAGACCGAAGCCCATCAGTACAGTTTTCAAACCAAGAGTTTGTTCAAAAAGTGCCACGATTGGAATACTTCCTCCACCTCTGAATGGCACTGGCGCTTTCCCAAAAGTAGTTTCCATTGCTTTTGCTGCAGCAAGATAAGCTGGAGAATCTGTTGGCGTAACCGCAGGCTGCCCACCATGATGTGGGATTACTTTCACCTTTACAGAAGGTGGTGCAATTGAAGCAAAATGATCTTCGAACAACTTGGTGATTTTATCGGGATCTTGATTAGGCACCAAGCGCATTGAAATTTTAGCATAGGCTTTAGATGCGATTACCGTTTTGGCGCCTTCACCAATGTATCCGCCCCAAATTCCGTTCACGTCTAAAGTAGGTCGAATTGAAGAACGCTCCATCGAAGTATAACCTGCTTCACCTTCAGTGGTACTCAGTCCAATCGATTTTTTGTAGTCTTCCTCGTTAAAAGGAGCTTCAGCCATTGCTGCTCTTTCTTCTGCCGTAAGCTCAATTACATCAGCATAGAAGCCCGGGATGTTTATCTTTTTGTTTTCGTCTTTTAAGGAAGCAATCATTTCCGCCAATACGTTGATTGGGTTTGGAACGGCTCCACCATATAAACCTGAATGTAAATCTCTATTTGGCCCTGTCACTTCTACCTGAACATAACTCAAGCCTCGAAGCCCAACGGTAATAGAAGGCACATCGTTGGCAATGATTCCAGTATCGGATACCAACACAATATCAGCTGCCAATTTCTCTTTATTCTCTTCAAGGAAAATACCCAAATGATCAGATCCAACTTCTTCCTCTCCTTCAATTAAGAACTTTACGTTACAGGCGAGGTTGTCAGTTTTCATCATGGTTTCAAAAGCCTTGATGTGCATGTACACTTGTCCTTTGTCGTCACAAGCACCACGAGCGAAAATTGCACCTTCTGGGTGAATTTCTGTCGTTTTAATTACAGGCTCAAAGGGAGGTGAATCCCATAGTTCGTAAGGGTCGGCTGGTTGTACATCGTAATGACCGTAAACCAAAACGGTAGGCAATTTGGCATCAACAATTTTTTCTCCGTACACAATCGGATGGCCTCCTGTTGGGCATATCTCAACTGTGTCAGCTCCAGCTTCCAATAGTTTTCCGTGTATAAATTCAGCTGCTTTTAGCACATCTCCTTTGAACTTACTGTCGGCACTTACCGAAGGAATTCTAAGTAAATCAAGGAGTTCGTTTAAAAAGCGATCCTTATTATTTTCAATGTAATCGTTGATGTTTGCCATAGGTCTTAAATTATGACTCGAAGATAATTGTTTTGAAATGAAACGCCCATCAGAAAGAGCTTCTTTTAGAAGGGCTAAAATCCATCTCCTTTTACAACTTCTTTCTTTTTAAGTGATTGGTCTGATTCGCTCGCCATGAGCAGTTTGTAGGGCTCGTCAAGGCCATAGAATAGCTTACGGTAATTTTTAGACCAAGCGATAACTTCTTCTAATGAGTAAGAGAATACTTTGAAGTCACCCACTTTCTGTTTCGATGATTTACCTTTAGCATCTAAAGGATTGGCAATGGAAGCATTGAAGGCTTCATTGGAAGAAAAAGTACCCAAGCTAAAACCATCATAGGTGAAATAATACCAAGTGCCATCAGTCATTTGAATCAACACATTTACGATGTCACCTTCAGGTGTTTTCTTGATTTCGACAAAACCATCCAGCTCCATATTGATGTCGACATTATTGATATTGCTAACGCTAATTTTACCTTCACTATAAAAGGTTTTTAACTGTTTAGACCACCTTAAGTCTACATTTGAAATCACCAAGTTCTTCATCAATTCGCCTTTAGCGGAAGCACTCACCAAAGGAATTGGCACTGACTGATAAGACTTGTCCCATTTCTTTACAGCTTCATCACCGATAAATTCAGCAGCCTTATAAATCAAATCGGATCGGTCGTCATGGGCTCTTTTTATTCCAAGCTTTTCACCCATGTCTTTTAAGTTCTGGGCCATTAACGGAACACTTGTGACTGGCAAACCAAAATCCATGACCAACATGGCATTGATTTTAAAATCAGCAGAATCTAAGTTTCCTGTGCCTTTACCCGCACCTTGAACGGTCAGCCCTTTACTCAAAGGGCTCACAAAATTCAGTTTCCCTTCAAAAGAAACGTCTTGGGTTTCTTCATTGTAAGAGAACATATTGCCTTTATAGAAATTCGCTGGGTCTTCTTGCTTCTTGGGGTTGGCTATATTGTAAGATCCCGAACTTTGGTCATAAAATAGATTTCCTCCTTTAGGAATAAAGAAGTCATCATCGTCCAATCCTCGCTTTTCAGTGATAAACGAAAGATAAATGTCGCCTTTATTAAAGTGAAGGCCAGCAGTAAGTGGATCTCCAAACTCAGTTCTTGCCTCGTCAAAATTAAAAACCACCTCCGAAATGTCGTCATTAGATACATATTCGATCCAAACGTTTCTCTCTTTTAGCTTCTGAAGGTTAAGCTTTACAGAGCCCTTTAACTCCAAGGCCTTTCTGAAGGCATACATAAATACCGTTCCTTTAAAAGTAAATCCTGGTGACACAATTACGCCATCATCCGCTTTTATCTGCCCACTTGATTTGGTGTAAAGTCCGCGTTCCTTGTCTTCTTCAAAACGGAATTGATCAAACTTAATAGCGAAAGTATCCTGCACCGTTACAAGTTCGTAGGTGCCCTCACCTCTAAAACGATTCCTCGAAATGATTTCTATATTGGCATCAAACAAACGATGATTTGTATGGGCTGTATCAAATACAACAACGGCATTTTTGAGCACTCCAATTTCTGAGTTCTCTAAGATCAGTACCTCATTATTCTCTGGAGTGATTAATGCATCGGCCACAATAATGTAGGGAATACCCTCTACTTTTAGGGACTGCTTCGCGATGTCATACTTGGCATTTGTGCCCATAAACGCCAAGGAATCCATACTCTTTTTAGTAGAGTAGAAAAATGACTTTTCCAGCGCTACGGTGTCTGGCTTTGTCATGGTAATCATATTATTTGCGATGTCCCATTCGGCCGTTGGGATGGAAGTTTTGTATTGTGCAAAAGGAAAAGTTAATGCCGCATTACCTTGTACTTCAGGTTGAATAACTGCCTTATTGCTGGCTAAATCGTAATTCACGCGCACATCGGCTGAGCTAAGAATCGGTTTTTGAGGGTTTCCCGAGTCCAATTCAAAATCAGAGTTTCTAGATTCAAAGGCTGTTTCTTGCAAAGTATAATTCTCCGAATTGGTTTTAGAGCCTTGCATCTTCATTTCCCCTGTACCGTATAGCCCCTTTGTAGATAAGGTAAGCATACCACTAAATGCTCCTAGACTATCATACATTTTAAATGGTGCTTCCAGGTTTCGCAAATTCATGCTATCCTTTTTGGCCAACCAGTTTACTTCATACCTCGAGAGTTTAACCGCAGGATAAGAGACTCCATCGAGCGTTCCCGCATTAATTGTTCCTTTAATTCCCTTTTTAGAATACATGGAATCTAGATAAAAAGTAACCGATTCAGTATTGAAATTTCCTGTGAGAAAGTCGATTTTACCGGGAGAACTCAAACCAGATTGGTCCATGTTTATTTTTCCAAACAGTTTTCCAGAAGTGCCGTAGAGGCTATAACCGGAGTCGGGAACGGAGTGAATAAAACCAAAGGATTTATCCGGCATTGCCCTAAGGCTTTCTTTAAACTCAGGGAAAATTCCATTCGAATAGAAAGTCCCTTCAAAGGCATAGGCTGAAGGGTCTGCCTTGGATGCACTGTCTAGTTTGAAAGGAGGTACGTCAAAATATACGGTACTGTCATATGCCCCACCTAATACTCCATTTTTATCAAACATTACACTGGCACTTTCATTAGAGGTGAAAATGGGGTACTCTGGCTTCGAAATTCTTGCCGATTTATTATTAGGATCGTTGATATTCAACACTCCCGAGGTATTTACCAACTGATTGTTCAGTGCTTCTTTCCTACCTTCTTCCAGTTCTACCTGAAGCTTAATCGAATCAATTTGGGGCAATTCAACCAGAAAATTATTGTAGTCGAACTTAAATCTCTGACCATTGAACTGAAAGTTCCCAGCCTCTAAAGCGCCATCAAATTCTATTGTTCTGTTATTGGAAATTTTAATCACTCCATTGGTGGGCGTAATCATTACATCCAGCGAATCGCTTACATAGAATTTTTCAACCCCACGAACCGTCAAAGTATCATTCTTCAGGTTAATCGTGGCGTTGGGTGATGAGCTGATGACGGAAGGAATTACTAAGTCATCAAAATCTGACTCATCTCGCCCCGAATCATAATAGTGAAGCCCCTTGGGGGTTATAATCACCTTACCCGTGTACTCATTATAGAGCACCAAGCCTTTCGACATCAAGTCGATCACACTTCTCTTAAGAATACCGAGGCTAATTTTTCGATCTTCGGAAAGTTCCGAAATGTAAAACTCATTTTTTGGCTCATATTTCTGAGCCTGCCTCACCGAAAGAATCAAGGGGTTAAAGTTGTACAATTGGGAAAGGCTGTAAAATCTAGATGAGCTAAAAAAGTTCTTCGACTCCACAATCAAAGGGACTTCACTTCGTGCCGAACCAATGGTGAGATGCAGTGAATCGGATTTCAAATCCCAAATTAGTCTGTCACCCGTCAGATCTACACCATAAAAAGATGAACTAAAAGGGGTGCTTCCAAAATCACCAGTATTTGGTTCGAGGTTTAAATGATACTTCCCGTAGTTATAGGCCATTTCTACAGAAGGGTTATAAATGGAATCCGTACCATGAAAAATGGTCACTTGCGCTACTGCAGAACTGACCATTGAATCCTTCTTATTAAAAATAAAGTTGGGCGCTTCCGCCCTAAATTTCAACTCTCCATTTACAAAGCCCTCCACTCTAGAAAGTTCGTTGAAGGCCGATTTACTGTAAAAATCTCGCCCTTCATAACTCACTCCTCCTCGATAGGTAAGGTCGCTAGTTCCCAAATCATTGATGGGTGCATCGGCAAAATCCGATACAAATTTAGGGTACGAATCTACCGTACTTCGCTGTGGCGCCAAGGTAATCTCAAGAGACCCAACTACGGGCTGATCTAGCTTTCCTTGATAATGAAAATAAGCTTCGTCAAACTTAATGTCGGTTTGGGTAACGGAGAAAAAGTAATTGCGCAGCT